>JAALLB010000081.1 GCA_011087745.1 Hyphomicrobiales bacterium
CTATCCGTTGTGAATCAATAACTTAATAAAATCCTTATCCCGAATTCGCGTTAGTAACTAAATCGCCCTTTGCCAATGGCTGAAGAAAAGGTTAGACACATCTCAACAATGATACAACAGGAGATGTTTGATGCGTCCATCAAAACGTACACCAGATCAAATGCGCGAAGTAAGTGTTGAACGCGGGTTCTCTCAACATGCAGAAGGCTCTTGCCTGATTAAGTTTGGCAATACACATGTACTTTGTACAGCTAGCCTTGAAGAACGCGTGCCGCCGTGGCTGCGTGGTGGTGGCCAAGGCTGGGTAACTGCTGAATATGGAATGCTGCCGCGTTCAACCCATGATCGCATGCGCCGTGAAGCAACTGCTGGAAAGCAATCAGGCCGAACCTCTGAAATTCAACGATTAATTGGTCGTTCCTTGCGTGCAGTCGTAGACATGAAAGAATTGGGCGAACGCCAAATCACAATTGACTGCGATGTAATTCAGGCTGATGGCGGCACCCGCACAGCTTCTATTACTGGCGGCTTTATAGCCCTGCGAGAATGCATCAATTGGATGAAAGAAAGATCAATGGTTACCGATGCTGTTCTAAAAGACAATGTTGCGGCCATTTCTTGCGGCATTTACAAAGGCACTCCTGTTCTTGATCTTGATTATGATGAAGATTCAGCTGCTGAAACTGATGCCAATTTTGTTATGACAGGCAAAGGTGGAATTGTCGAAATTCAGGGGACTGCGGAAGGTGAAACCTTTTCGCGTGATGAATTAAACCAACTGATGGATTTGGCTTCTGCTGGAATTGCTGATCTTGTTAAGTTGCAGAACGAAGGTTGATAATAGTTCATGCGAAAACTGGAAAGTCGTGAAATTATTGTTGCCAGTCACAACGCAGGCAAAGTTCGTGAAATCAATGATCTGATTGCACCCTATGGCTTTTCAGCAAAGTCTGCGGCTGAATTAAATCTGCCTGAACCTGCGGAAACAGGAACAACGTTTGAAGAAAATGCAGCGATCAAGGCTCTTGCTGCTGCGCATGCTACTGGCTTGCCGGCGCTTTCTGATGATTCTGGTCTTTGTGTAAAAGCACTTGATGATCAGCCCGGTGTCTACACCGCAGACTGGGCAGAAAAGGAAAATGGAACGGGGCGTGATTTCATGATGGCGATGAAGAAAGTTCATCAGGCGATGGAGGCAACAAGCTCCCCGGACAAACATGCGTATTTTGTAGCGGTGCTCTGCCTGGCCTGGCCAGACGGTCATGTTGAATATTTCCGCGGCGAAACACACGGAGACATTGTCTGGCCGCCACGTGGTGAAGCTGGTTTTGGTTATGATCCAGTATTCATGCCTGAGGGATATGACAGAACATTTGGAGAGATGACTGCCGAGGAAAAACACGGGTGGCAACCTGGCCAGACTGATGATGGCCTGTCGCATCGTGCACGAGCCTTTGCATTATTTTCGCGCAATTGTTTGAGCAAGAGCGACTAACAATGACTATTCGTTATGATCCAGCTTTCGGAATTTATGTTCATTGGCCATTCTGCGCATCAAAGTGCCCCTATTGTGATTTTAACTCGCATGTTCGCCACAACGGTGTCGATCAGGCAATGTTTGCAGAAGCATATGTAAAAGAAATCTCACATATGGCTTCGCTTGCTCCAAACCGCGAAGTTACCAGTATCTTTTTTGGCGGCGGCACGCCGTCCTTGATGGAGCCAAAAACTCTTGAAGTGATTTTAGACACAATTTCCAAAAAATGGTCAGTGAGCGAAAATTGTGAAATTTCCATGGAAGCAAATCCATCAAGTGTGGAGGCTGATCGATTTCGAGCCTACAGATCTTCTGGCGTAAACCGGGTATCCTTGGGAGTACAATCACTCGAAGATGATCAATTGAAATTTCTTGGGCGCCTTCATACCGCGGAGGAAGCGATAAAAGCGATTGAAGTTGCTCGTGAGACTTTTCCTCGCATTTCGTTTGACTTGATTTATGCAATACCTGAACAAACCGCTAAGGCATGGGACGAGGAATTGAACCGCGCACTTGCGCTTTCTGCAGATCATCTGTCCTTATATCAACTGACGATCGAACAAGGTACTGCATTCTTTGATTTACATGAGCGTGGGAAATTGGATCCTTTGCCGGAAAACCCATCTGCTGAACTTTATGAACTGACACAAGAAATTACCAATGCAGCTGGTTTTCGAACCTATGAGATATCCAATCACGCAAAACCTGGTGCTGAGTGTCAGCACAACCTGGTTTATTGGCGCGGACAGAACTATGCAGGGATTGGTCCTGGAGCGCATGGACGATTGAGTGTCAACGAAGGACGCCTTGCGACGGCGGCAATTAAAAACCCAGAGGAATGGTGGCAGCAAGTCATGGTTCAAGACCATGGTATGGAAGAGCGGCTCACTTTGTTGCCAGCAGAACATGCCGACGAACTATTGCTAATGGGGCTGCGTCTTGCAGAGGGCTTTGATCCTTCCCGATATGAAGCTTTAACGAAGCAAGAGTTTGAACCAGAAAAAATCAGCTTTCTTGAAAACCTTGGCATGGTTGAAACCCTCAATGATGGGCGCATCAAGGCTACACCAAAAGGGTTTTTACTACTGGATGCAGTTGTCGCTGATATGGCCAGCATGGTTTGAATTTTGTAATTCGGTCGCTACTTTGTAACAGCTGAATATACGCCATCCCAATGCTGACCGGGTGAATTAATCTTGAATTCCTCGATTCTCGTTTGATAGATGAACAGATAATCATCAAGCGGCAACGCCAGCTTTTGATTTAATGTGTCAATCAATACAAGCGCATCAAGTGCAGATTGCCAATCTTGCAACCGGTAAGATGAAAGCATTGAAGCGTTTAATGCCTTAAATGCAATAAAATCATCTGACTCCGTGAGACCATCCGCTCCTGCCAGAGCATAAATGTGTATCGGTTCGTTTTTGCCAATTACACGGATCAGATCAATCTCAAAAAATGCCAATCTTTCCTTAACCAGATTTGCCGTATTTTCACCAATTACAATTGGAACACCGTATGGTTTTGACTGCCCTTCAAGGCGAGAGGCGATGTTTACTGTATCTCCAAGAGCAGTATAATCAAAACGCGTCTCGCTGCCCATATTGCCAACGACACATTCACCTGTATTGATTCCGATCCCTACATCAATCATGTGTGCATTTTGCTGCTTGTTTTTCGCTGCCAATTCAACGTTCTTTTGGTTGAGTTCAGAAATGCCATCTATCATCTTAAGGGCAGCCTTGCAGGCCAAATAAGCATGATCCTCCTCATCAATGGGAGCATTCCAAAAAGCCATCACAGCGTCCCCAAATATTTATCAATGGTGCCATTGTGCTTGAGAATGGGTTTTGAAAGCTTCGTCAAAATGGAGTTCATCAATTTTGTTAGGCCAGTAGGATCGTCGCGGAAATCTTCAGAGATTGTTGTGAACCCTCTTATGTCTGAAAATAAAATTGAAAGCTCACGTGTTTCACCACCTAAGATCAATTTTTCTGGAAACTCCGTCAGTTGATCAACAAGTTCAGGTGAAAGATATTGTCCAAAGGCTCCTCGTATTCTTCTTTTTTGGCGCTCTTCTCGAATATAGCTTGCAGTTAAAGTCAGGATAAAGAGCAATATTGTAACCAAGACTGGATAGGTTGCATCTAGTAGAACTTGATTGCTAACGAAGCGCCACCAAGAGTATGCGAATAAGCTCATAACCAATGCTGCAACGCCAACCAATGATTTCAGTCCGCTCAGATTTGGACCAAACGAAATGACAAGCAACCCGGCAAATAAAGTCAGAAGAACCTCTATCAAAAGCGAAATCGATGGTCTTTTTAAAAACTCTCCGGTCAGTATATTTTCAATTATCTGCGCATGAATTTCCACACCTGGCATCGGCTGTCCCAAGGGCGTAGCGCGAAAGTCTTCAAGACCGGCAACTGAAGTTCCAACCAGGATCATATGGCCATTTATCTTCGCTGGATTTACCGAGCCGTTCAAAATTAAACCGGCAGAAACAAATCGCTCTTGTTTGGTTGAAGAAAAATACGGCCATACATTACCGGCTGCATCTGTTCCAATAAAATTGCCAGCTAGCTTGATACCTTCTAATCCTGCCTCGTTGGTTTTAATGGCAAAACTTTCTCCTCCGGTTGCAGCTCTCAAAAGCTCAGCAGAAAGAGCAAATCGGATTTTGTCGCGAACCAACACAACAAGTGGAACGCGCCTGACAATATCATCTGTTTCAGGTCTGAGACTAAAAATACCATAACCGTGGCAGATTCTTCGAGAATTTCAATGTTCTGTACGAGGTCGTGGTGTTTGGTTCGCTCCAGAAATGGAATGGGGTCTTCACCAATCTTCACGACGCCCACTGATCTAATTTCTCTAAGGTTAGGATCTACATCGCTCAAATTCCTGACGCTTGCTTGGCCGAGAATTACTGGATGTCTTGTCATTGCCATTGCCATGACCGTTTCGTTGTCAGGCAGAGCTTTCAACGATTGACGAATACTCGGTGACAAATTGCTGTTGTCCTTTGCAATTTGAGAAGGGGACAATCTGTCTGGCTCAGAAAACACAATATCAAATGCAGTGGCTACACCGCCAAACTGCGAAACGCCATCAATTAATTTGGCAATTCTGGTTCTTGGCCATGGCCATTGACCAAACTCCCGCAGGCTTGCCTCATCAAGATCAACGATGGTCACTGGCTGTTTTGAATATTCTCGTGGCTTCATGACCTGGTAATAGTCAAACGCAGACAAGCGCAACGTTTTAACAAGAACCGGGTCGGCAATTCGTAGTAAAATTAGAGCAAACAAAATTGCCAACCCTAAAAGGTGAGCAGGCAAAAACATGTTATTTAGAAGACGCATTTTGCAACGCCTTTTTTGTACAAATGCTTCAAAACTGCCCCTGAAAATTGTTACTGAAGTGAACCTGCCGATCCAGTTCCACCATTGCCTGTACCACCACCCGCATTACCGCCAGTATCACCTCCATTATCAGAACCACCATCACCACCTCCAGAATCAGAGCTACCTGTTCCGCTAGGCTCCCCACCATCAGAATCGGTTATTCCACGGAAATTTCGTGTTACACTACCACTTAAGCCACATGTTTTCACACGCAGTTTGAAGTCCTGCTCTATTTGAGATTGATCAGAAATAAATGGAAATATTGCACCAAATCTACTTTCTTAAATATTCCATCCTTGGGTTGCTTTGGCTTTGATATCTTGCCATTTCTATCCGCAACTATGAAATCGCATTTTCTACGTATCGTTTTGCAATCTCCAGTGAAACTACAAAACTCCACCCTCCCACTAACCAATATCAAGTAAGTTCGCCCCTTTAAGTGTTGCATATCAAAGGCTGTACCCCTAATACCCAAAGTGCCAACTGGTGTAACAATTTCATATGCAGTTGAATTGCTGTTACCGCTAATAAATCGTGTTGCACCGGCTCCCGTTTTCAACACAAACTTTTTGAAGGTTGAGCCGTTTGGATTGTAAACAAGTTCATCAAGAACAATATTGGTACCAGGTCCTACAACAAGTTTGGTTCCGTCATTAAACTTAAAATGTCCAAGTCCCGACGCATTGGCGCGAATTCTTTCATTTGAAGATATGGATGACTGGCTACGAATGACTCGGTCGTTTTTACCTGTAATTGTATCATCTACTGAAACCGCGGTACCAATAGCCGTTTGGGCTAGAGTTAAACTGGATATCAGGACCGAAAATTGCACTGTCAACAGGGCAGTTAAAATGAGTCGCATGGGGCCACTCCTCTTGCATAGGATTACAAATTGGGCCCCTGTTTTATAAGTGTATTTTTAAATTTACACCCCAGACATCGTATTCAGTAAAGTGGCTTCTGTCATCATTTTTATTTGGATAGAATTTCGCAGTTGCTAAAATTGAGAGATTTTCAGCAATATTTTATTAACTATCAGACACTTAGCGCATTAACCGAGAATTAAATTACCCACCCAAGCGTGAGAACCTTGAAATTGCCGGTTCAGCAAGTGTCCCCTTGCCACCCCGAATTTGATATATTGCCAACCCTCGTTGAGTTGTGCCATCTGAACGAATTCTAAACGCTCCATTTACTCCCTGAAAGCCATTCGGGTTTTCAAAAGTTTGGGGCGAAAATGCTGTTTTGGCGTTACCCTTCAAACGAATAAATTCTGCGGCCAGTGTCATGGCATCATAAGCTAAAGCTGCTTGTACACTTGGGCGTGAACCAAACTTGGTCTGATAACGCCCTGCAAACTCGTTGAATTTTGAAGTATCCCGACCAAGATAATAGGCGCCTGCAACAACGGGGTCGCTGGTTTTTACACTTTCCCAATTGCCTGATCCAAGTATGGTTTTTTCAGAAATTTTTGCACCATTCCGTTTTAATCCCGCCAGAATCAAGTTTGGAATAGGACCTCCTTCTGGCACATAAATGCTATCAGAAGTTTGTACGATACCAGCACCTTCAGAGACGATTTTTTCAACACCTGCGGGTGTACGATCATATTTCAGAATGTTCAGCAGTAGGCCGTTTTTGCCAGCCATTTCACGCAAAACACGTTCACGTAAAATTCCTTCTGCATTATTTGGCAAAAAAGCTGCAATTGAACGACGTCCCAATGAACCAGCGTATGAAATGATGCGTTTTGTGTCTTCCTGCGGTGTGTATGAGAACAGATAAACTCCACGTCGCGCCACACTTGTATCTGTCGAAAACGACAAGGTCACAACATTTGCAGGTAAAGTGATACCGGATGCTGCACTAACATTTGCAGCAAATAGTGGGCCAAGAACTAGTGAAGCACCTTCACCAATAGCTTCATTCGCCTTGTTTTGTGCTTCAGCTGCTTGGCCCTTGATATCTTTGACTACGAGTTGCACGCGTCCAGAGCCAAAATCCTGCATCGCTAGCGCTGCGCCGTTTCGAAGTTCTTTTGCAACAGCAGCCGCGCCTCCTGGAATTGTGCTAGGCACTAGAAGAGCTACCCTAACATTACCTGAACCAATGACTTCTCCCTTTGGATCTGGGGAAAGTAATTGCGAAGCGCTTGTATTGTCAGCTGACGTCGAGTTTGGTAGCCCATTTGGCACATTTGAACCGCCAGTACAGGCTGAAAGAGCCAATAAACCAACACCACAAACCAAAGCTTTTGTGAAACCCAACATACCCCTACCTCGTATACATAACTTATATTACTTTGACCCATCGCCTATTCATGACAATATCATCTCATTCTTCAAGACATAAGTCCTAAAAGGGCGTATGTCATAAACTGAAACATAAATACAACACGACAGAATATTACGCTACGGCATGTATTCAAAAAAATTGTACGATATACTCCGAGTCCTTGAAAATCTGATTATTTGGGGTTGACGTTTCAGGCTT
>JAALLB010000082.1 GCA_011087745.1 Hyphomicrobiales bacterium
TAAAAAACCCTCACCTGCACTTTCTCATTCAACGTTCGGTAACTTGGCAATACCACTGGCAAAGATAGCAGACTAGAATTCAAATTTGCTGAAGGCATGTTCGAAAAAAACCTTCAAATAGTTGAAATTTTATACAAGCAAAGTTTTATCTTCTGGTATTTATAACATTTAAAATGCATGCCAAACTATCCTTCAATGGGTTGCTGGATAAGGGTATGTCATGAAGAACAATTTAAAAAAACTTTCAAAGTGGGGAATCAATAACGATCATGCAAAATTGACGGATGTGTTGTTGGGAAGTCCGGAGTATTTTCGTTGGGTTGAAGCAGGTCCCTTGATTGGCAGAACCATGGCCAATGCGCATAAAACCGGTGTTCGGTTTGATTTGCAATTGGCAATGAAACAACATGCGGAGATGGTCTCAATCTATGAAGAAAATGACGTGACGTGCCATTATCTGGATGCTGATGAAGTGCTGCACAGAAATTTCTTTGCCCGTGATAGCTCTGCAATGACCCCATGGGGCGCACTTATTTGCCACATGCAGTTAAAGTGCCGTCGGGCAGATTATGTCACTGCAATCAAATTCTATCAGGAAAACAATATCCCGATTTGGCAGTATGCCTCAGCCGGTCATTTTGAAGGTGGAGACTTTAATATCATTGAGCCGGGCCGTGTGCTGATTGGTTATTGCGGCGAACGATCTGAAAAAGAAGGCAGCGAACAAATCGCCGAGTTTGTTCGCGCTGAAGGATGGGAGGCAGTTGTCGCACCCATTAGTCGTGAGTTCGTACACATGGACGGTCTCATCGTGCCGCTTGCTGACAAACTCGCAGTTGCCTGTGTCGATGCAATGGAACCATGGTTGGTCGACGTCGTAAGAGGCTGGGGCATTGAAATCGTTGAGGTAGAGTATCGTGAAGCTAAAAACCTGGGAGTAAACCTGGTGGCACTGGGTGATGGCAAGGTGTTGTCGATGGCAGGAGCGAAGGATTTGAATGCAAAAATGCGCGCCTTGGGATTTGAAGTCTATGATCCTGACATGTCGATGTTTGTTCTTGGCGGGGGCGGTGTACACTGTCTTTCCTAGGCACTTTGTCGTGAAGAAGCTTAGTTGAACGAATTTATCCGCCTTTTCCAGGGTCAAGTGTCATTCCAAACCAGTAATTAATCGCAATAAATGTCAAAATCAGCACGAGATAAATCGCCGTCGCTGCGCTGGTGACAATGCTTTGTTTTAGCTTGAGTGGCTTCCAGGAGATGTAAAACAGCATTAATCCATAAACGCCGCTTAAGATTGAGAACACATGGTTGAGTGGTAATTGCGCATGTCCCAATTCGCTCAAATGCCCATCCGGAAACCCAAAACCATCAGCCTGCATTTTTAAATACAAGGCCATGATAACGGATAAAAATCCAAGGAAAATGAGGCGGGTATTCATGTTGTTTCCAGTTTTAGATTGGGCCAGTTTACCAGCCAGTTTTTGTCTTTCAATCGTTCTGCATACTCATCGCGTTTGCTTTTTCCAGCCAGCGTTGGTCTTACTGATAATTTCAGCAAGTCTTCCAAGCCATGGGGTGCAATGATTTCTATTTTCCCATCTTTTTTTAGGCGCGCAGCAATGCAGGTTGGTGTTTCGAGCCAGAATTTCATTGCATCAATAGTCGAAGTGTAAGGTTGGTCATTATTTCTGATATGCATCCGAGCTTGATTCCGTACGGACCAATTAACCTCAGAATTATGTGTGGTTAGGAGGTTTTCCATTTCCTTTTCATATTCATATTCAGGAGCAACGTTATTTTTATCAAAGAACAAAACATCAATATCATTGAGTGGTGTTATTCTCGAGTATCCATGAAGCTTGTCCCAGACCAGATTTCGAACAAATCCTGCACCTATTGCCCAATCTGGTAGATCCAAATTATCAACTGTTCGCAAAGCATCCAAATGGAATGTACTGGATTGAATGTAATCTACAACCTGGTCGCTGGAAGTTTGTTTCATCGTTCAAGCAAGACCACCACTTCAACGTGGGGTGTATATTTAAATTGATCGATTGGAATGATGCGCTTCACTTTGAAACCGGTGCCGATCAGGATTTCCAAATCAGTTGCGAGCGTAATCGGATTGCAGGAAACAGCAGCAACCTTTTTAACACGTGATTTTGCAATTTGTTTGCATTGTAGTTCAGCGCCTGCGCGAGGAGGATCAAAAACCAGTCCGTCCATTTTTTTCAGTTCGCCAAACGTAACAGGACGACGCTCAAGATTTCGCTTTTCTGTTTTAACCTGTTTAAGCTTGCCGCCTGTTTGCCGCCATGCCTTATCAAGGCTTTCTAGGGCATCGCCGCTTTCTTCAACCGCATAGACCGCAGAATTTTCTGCCAATTTGAGGGCAAATGTACCAATGCCGCAGTATAGATCGGCAACGTGTTTGCAGACCTTTAGATAGTCAGCAACAATATCAGACATCGTATCTTCCGCTTGCTTTAGAGCTTGAACAAAAGCAGCTGGCGGCGGAGAAACAATTGTACTTGCTATTTCTATATGCGGTTCAGCGGTCTTGATTAGCGTATCCTGATTTACGGTGAGGCGTGAAAATTTGTGGGTGATGGACTTCTTTATCAGCACCTGACATTCAGCTTCCGATAAGGGTTTTCCATCTTCTATACTGATATCAAGTCCGTTTTTGGTAACAAGAACTGAAACACGCAAGGGGTGTTTTAAAGTTGGTACCGAGTTCACAAGATCACGAATTTGTTCAAGTTGGCCGTTAATTTCAGGAACAAGAACCGGGCAGGCATCAATGGATACAATCTCAACACTGGATTTTTCGGTAAACCCAAGCTGCATGCCTTCGGGCGTGCGCTGTGCGTTAAAAACGCACTTGCGACGGCTGGCAACTTCAAACGAAATTATCTCATCTGGTTTGAATGTTATGCCAACCTTGGTCAGGGGTTCTGTAACCAACCCAATTTTCCATTTTTCATAACTTGCTTTGCTCATGTGTTGGAGCTGACACCCGCCACACGTTCCAAAGTGTTGGCAAACCGGTTCGATACGATCAGGAGATGGTTCTTTGATTGACTGTATGTCACGGCGCGGACCACTGCCTTTGACAGAAACGGTTTCGCCTTCAAGGATGTAAGGGACAAAAATCGCATGACCATTAAGGTGTGCAACGCCGTCACCTTGATGGCCCACAAAATCAATCTTCAGTTCAGTCATCTTTTGTCGCCGCCATTAAAAATTCTTTATTGCCATCACCGCCTTTTAAAGGTGAAGGCATGAAATGAGTAACACTCCAGTTTGGAAAATTATCCAACCAATCACGAATGCTGTGTGCTGTTTATATCGCAAGCGCTTCATCGCGTACCACACCACCCTTGCCAAGGCCATCTTTGCCGACTTCAAATTGGGGTTTAATCAGAAAGATTCCTTGCGCGCCTGGTGCCGCCATTTGAAGAGCAGGGGGAAGAGCCAGGGTAATCGAGATAAAACTCACATCGCAGCTGATAAACTGAGGCGGGGTACCTTCCAAATCTTCCAATGTTAGATCACGTGCATTGAGGCCTTCAAGATTAACCAGCTTTGGATTGTCCAACAAGCGTTCATCCATTTGATCATGCCCGACATCTACACCAAAAACTCGCGTCGCGCCTTCGTCAAGTAAAACCTGGCAAAAGCCACCGGTGGAGGCACCTACATCAAGAGCCGTTTTCCCGGTGGGAGAATATCCGGTTTCTTTAAGTCCAAATTCAAGTTTGATGGCTGCCCGGAAAACAAGCCTTGCTGCCGGGTCATCAATTTTAATGCTTTCAGGATCCAATACACTTCAAAATGGTTTGATCGATGCATTGCCGCCCATGGTAACGCAGCCACGCAAAATCGCATCACGTGCTCTTGCGCGTGATGCATAGTGGCCATTTTCTACCAGCCATTCATCTAATCTGGTTTTTCCCATACCGTTCCTTGGAACAGGTAAGGTTGAAAGGCAACTTATTTTATCAGATTGCCGTAGCGATCAAATTTTTCCCAGATGATTTTCTCTACGATTTTCACCTTTCGCCCATTGATGCTGCCCGTAACGGTCATATCAACGCCTGGGAATACAGATGTCATTGGTGGCAGGGCATTTATGTCTTTGTCTCTTATCGCAGGAAAGAAGCTTGTATTGACTGGTTTTTCAATCATGTCTTCTTTGGTCACCAAATTAGGCACTTGATCATAGCTAATGAATCCACGGATATCGCCGATTTTTTCTGCTGCTTTTTCAGCGGCAGCCTTTGCGATATTTTCGTCGTATTTTACGGTCTGTGCCAAGGCAGATGTACCTGTCATCAGTACCATTGCAAGACTTGCTGCGGTAACTTTCTTCATTCCCATTCAACCCTATAATCCCAGTATTTGAATTAAATTTTACAGGTTTTGAGTTAGAAAAGCGGAAAGGAAACTGGTTAGCGAAAGGTTAAAGACAGCTTTGCGCAAAGGCCAAAGCACGGGCAACAAAAACACTCTCACCCATATAGGCCCATAGCCAGAAGGTCAGGCCAAAAAACAGGCCAGATCCGGTTGCCAGGAGAGTTTTTTCGGTTAGGGACATTGCCGATCTCGAATAGATTTATATTGATCTAACTATTTTTCACTAACCGACGCAATTTTTCAAGTGCAACTTCATCGTTTTCGCCAAACGATATGGTTCCCTGAAAGCTGCCATCGGGTCGGAACATCATGACAAATGCTGAATGATCCATGGTGTAATCTCCATCACCATCTCCCAGGTCTACTTTTTTTGCATAGATCTTGTAGGCGCTAAGGGTTTTCTTCATTTCATTTGCATCACCAGTAACACCTGTAATACGCGGGTCAAAGGCGGTGACATAATTATTCATGATCTGTGGGCTATCGCGCTCCGGGTCGACCGAGAAGAAATAAAAACCCAACTTGTCCGCATCAGATCCCAGGTCTTTCATCCAGGATGCAACTTCCAGAAGTGTTGTCGGACAAACATCAGGGCAATTTGTAAACCCAAAGAAGATTGCATGATTACGGCCGAGTAAATCATCGCGGGTAATCGCATTACCCTTGTCATCGACAAGATTGAACGGAGCACCAAGCGGTGTAACGGCTTGCTGTGACTGTTCAGGTTTCGAATTTTTGACGAAAAAACTATAGCTGCCAAAAGCTGCGACTACGGCAACACCAATCCATAAGATTAAGCAAATGATTTTCATAAAACAGTCCAGAGTTCTTCAGATGTGACTGGTGTATAATTTGCCAACACTTGCGGCAAATCAAATGAATGTTAGCAAATGCGTCAGTATGCCCTAACCTTTTTAGGTAGGATCCAAAGGTTCTGTGCCACTGGGATTGCCAGAGCCATCAAGTCTGATTTTTTCAACTTTGTCTTCAGCAACTTTCAAAAGCTTGCTGCAATGATTGCGAAGTGCTTCACCGCGTTCGTAGTGAGCAATCGATTTATCAAGTGCAACGTTACCTTGTTCCAGGCTTTCGACAATTGTTTCCAACTGCTCCAATGCCTGCTCAAAGCTCATGTCTTTGTTTTCGTCACTCATGATAAATTCCTCTAACCTGTCATAAGACGGTTTACATGGGCTGTAGCGGACTCTGCAAGCCCCTGTAGATCATATCCACCTTCAAGTAGGCTTACAACTCGGCTTTCACAACATTCATCGGCAACTTCCATCAATTTCCCGGTTGCCCAATCAAAATCATCTGCAACAAGGTTTAAGCCTGCAAGGGGGTCGCGGTAATGCGCATCAAAGCCTGCTGAGATCATCAATAGATCCGGTTTAAAATTATCAAGCGCAGGTAAAACGCGTTCGCGGAAGGCTTCTTTAAATTTGGAACCATCATCCTCATTGGAAAGCGGCGCATTGAAAATATTACCCTCGCCAGTTTCTTTTAATGCGCCACTACCAGGGTAAAGCGGCATCTGGTGGGTCGAGGCAAATAAGACGCTCGGATCATCATAAAAAATGTCCTGCGTACCATTGCCGTGATGGACATCAAAATCGACGATTGCAATCCGTTCAGCACCATGGGTTTGTTGGGCGTATCGGGCAGCAATTGCGATATTGTTTACAAGACAAAACCCCATCGCAGTTGTCTTTTCAGCGTGATGCCCTGGCGGCCGCATTGATACGAATGCATTGTCAGATTTTTTTTCAAAAACTGCATCAACAGCATCCATCGCTGCGCCACAAACATGGGTAACAACTTCCCAGCTTTTTGGGCTGGCACTTGTGTCTGCATCAACCGTTCTAATGCCGGTTTCCGGAATGGCATCTTTGATCATTTTTAAATGAGATTGCGGGTGTGCAACTTCAAACCATGCCGCATCTGCTTTTGGTGCTTCAACCCGGTCAAGCAAGTCAAATTCTGGATGTGAAAATGCTTCATCCAGGGCTTTTATGCGATCAGGTCGCTCCGGATGGCCAGGAGGCGTAATGTGCTCGACCGATAAATCGTGTGTATAAAGCCGCGTAGTCAAGAATTGCTCCCATCACTTTTTGCAGGGCTTTTAAAACTCTAGCGAGGTTTAACTCCATATATCTTACCATCATCAAGCCCAACAAGGAACTCAACTCTGCCATCAGTTTCTCGGGCACCTATTGCCCGGTTGATCCGGGCAGGTAGCACAACACGGGCCAGTTCTCTAAATTGACCACGCACAGTGCCAACCATTACCAACTCATTGCGAGCCAGGGATGGTAAAATAAGATCAGGAACACGGTCATTGTTTATGTCCGCAACGGTTGAAAGGCGAAGTTCGTTTGACCCAATGAAATGATTTGAAAATCCACGCGCCTGCGCAATTCTGACAAGCTTGCCATTACGGAACCGGTAAAACTGCAAAACACCGGCAAGATGGGGCGTTATAACGGCAGCGATGTCAGGGCGACGATTGCCACCAAAATTGTTTATCTCGGCGATGTTAAGCCAGTGATTTGAACGTCCAATAAAGGGTGTTTGGGCAATCTTGTTAAATGCATTGCCATTTAAACCAAACACTGCAATTGAAGCTCCTTCGCTTTGCGAAGATAGAATGGTGATAACCTCCGTCGACCCATTACGGTCAAGATCAGCAAGTCTAGGGGCTATGTCTTCAAAGACCTCGGTGCTGGGAAGACGGAATGTGTAGGTTTCACCGCGAGCATTTTTAACTTTAAGTGCTCCGGCTTCAATACTATCTCCAAGAACACCGTGATTATACCGGGTTGTTGGTTCACTGTACCAAGCCTCGACAATAGTACCTGTGCCAGTTGTAACACGCCCATCTGGCAAACCGTTTTGTGCCAAGGCTCTTTGGTCAGGCACAATCGATGCTGGAACAGAGTCGTCCGTAATCTCTTCAACTATACCCATCCTACTCCAAAACCCGAATGTTTTGGTGTGATATGATACGAAA
>JAALLB010000083.1 GCA_011087745.1 Hyphomicrobiales bacterium
GCCTGAAACGTCAACCCCAAATAATCAGATTTTCAAGGACTCGGAGTATAATATTGAGTTATTCAGGTGGGTGATATCAATGATGAGATTCATACTAGATTATGCGAATTGGAGTGCTGTCAAGGAACAGAAGCTGTAAATCGATCTTTTGAACCAATATCCAAAAATTAATCGATCTTCAGAGTAACTGTTCCTCTTGCAACGGGAATTGCTTCCTCATCTTGCCAACACACGACATCGATAATTGAGAGCCGCCTGCTTTTACGGACGATTGTGGTTCTTGCGAAGATGTCCGCGTCTTTGGTGATGCGCAGGTAATCAATGGTGCTGGTGGAGATTTGAATATCTTGTCCGGCTTCAATAAGTTTCCTTGTTTCTGCTTCAGCGCAGATTTCCATTGTTGAAGCACTTACACCGCCGTGGATAGATCGTATCCAGACATTGCCGATGTGATGCTCTGCAAAAATGAGTTGGTAAAGCCCGTCTTCCTCGAGCGGTTTTACCTGCAGCCAATTGCCTATATTTGCTTCGAAAAGGCTCATGATTTTTCCCGAATGGATTTGGTTGCCGTGCCGATCATAAAGGTTCCGATGGCAGTCGCAATCAAGCGTTCTTCAATTCCTGCATAAAGGTTTGCACTGACATAGGCGACTTCATTTTCTTCACCGTTAAATTTTGCACGGCAAATAATTGGTTCGCCAATTTTGGCCTTTCCCAGATGATTAACGGTTAGTTTTATGGTGGCGATTGATGTTGGGTTTTCTATTTCACCCAACACGCAGGACCCCATTACCGTATCCAGAAAAAGGGTCGAAAACCCCGAATGGGCGTGGACTTGATCTTGATCTGCAAAGGATTCCGGCGCGTTGACGGTCACGGTAAGTGTGCGATCGACGACACCTTCAAACTTGATGTTCAGGATCGCAGTAAGCGGGTGCTTATCCGTAAACAGGATTTGAGCAGGGTGCTTAACCTCAGCCAAGTTCAATGACTTCTTTAGAAGCAACGGATGTATCTGCATTAAGTTTGTAGATTAGCGGAACGCCAGTTGCCAAATTGAGGGTCAGGATGTTTTCCGTGTTCATGTTATCAAGGATTATCACAAGCGAGCGTAGTGAATTTCCATGAGCTGCAACCAATACCGTATTGCCAGCCATAACGCGTGGCAGTATTTCGTTCATGTAATAAGGCCATACGCGTGCACCGGTATCCTTTAATGATTCACCTTCGTCGCCCGGAGGCGGTGTGTCATAGGATCGGCGCCAGATGTGAACTTGCTCATCACCCCATTTTTTACGGGCATCATCTTTGTTTAGGCCGGCAAGATCACCATAGTTCCGTTCGTTCAAAGCTTGATCGTGAATGGTTTCAAGATCTGGTTGACCAACGCCATCAAGGATGTGTTGGCAGGTTTTTTCTGCGCGCTGGAGAACACTTGTGAAGGCAATATCAAATTTCATACCGCGTTCACCCAGTATTTTACCGGCTGACTTTGCTTCAGCATGACCTTGTTCAGTCAGATCCGGGTCACGCCAACCGGTGAAAAGGTTTTTCTTGTTCCATTCACTTTGTCCATGACGGAGGAGAACGAGAGTACGTTCCATATTAATGTCTCCAATTTATTCTTTTAAAGTCCAAGCACATCGCGCATGGAGTAAAGCCCTGCTGGTTTTCCGTGCCCCCAAAGAGCTGCTCTGACGGCGCCTGTTGCAAACAGGGATCGGTCTTGTGCTGAGTGGGAAAGTTCGATGCGTTCGCCACCGCCTGCCAAGATCACAGAATGATCTCCAATAACAGAACCGCCACGCAAGGTTGCAAACCCGATGGTGCCTTCTTCGCGGGCACCCGTTATGCCGTCTCTGGTGCGAACTGAATTATCTGCCAGATCTATGCCTCTTCCCTTTGCTGCCGCTTCTCCCAAAAGAAGTGCGGTACCTGAAGGAGCGTCCACCTTGTGTTTATGGTGCATTTCCAAAACCTCAAGATCAAAGTCTGATGCTTGAAGTGCCGCCGCTGCCTGTTCCACTAGAACTGCAAGAAGGTTTATTCCTAAGCTCATGTTTCCTGATTTTACAATTGTTGCATTTGCCCCAGAAGCTGCAATCTGTGCATCTTCTTCTGCGGTGCAGCCAGTTGTGCCAATGACCTGAATGCAATTGTGCGCAGCAACTTTTTTTGAAAGCTCGACAGAGGCTTGAGGAACGGTGAAATCAATAACGCCATCGCAAGCATCAAGCCCTGCCTCAAGATCTGACGAAACAGGAATGCCATTTTCACCGATGCCAGAAAGTACGCCTGAATCCTGACCAATTGCAGGAACGCCATCACGGTCAATGGCTGCTACCAAAACGGCGTTGGGCATTTCGTTGATGGCACGAATTAGTGCACCACCCATTCGGCCGCCTGCACCCATTACAGCAAGTTTCATGTCACTCATGCGGTTTTCCTTTTTAAAGGCGGTTTTTTCACAGGTGTCTTTTTACGTGTTGCTGGTTTCTTTGCAACTGTCATTGCGCCAATTCCATGAAGTTTTGCGTAGGTGCCAGATTTTTTGTTGATCAGACTGGCGTGTGTTCCTTGTTGGGTGACACTGCCGTTTTCAATAACATAGATACGATCCGCATTGCGAATTGTTGATAAACGATGAGCAACAACAATGGTTGTGCGACCTTTGACAAGTTTATCCAACGCTTGTTGAACCAAAAGTTCAGATTCATTGTCTAATGCAGATGTAGCCTCGTCCAATAATAAAATGGGTGCATCTCGCAAGAATGCTCTGGCGATGGAAAGTCGCTGGCGCTGCCCACCAGACAGGTTTCGGCCCATTTCACCAACCATCGTATCGTAACCTGCGGGTTGGTTCTGGATGAAGATGTGTGCTTGTGCCAATGTGGCAGCAGCTTTTACTTCATCATCAGTGGCATTTGGCCGACCATATCTGATATTTTCAAGGATAGATCCTTCAAACAGGGTGGGTTGTTGAGACACATATGCAATGTTTTGGCGCAGGGACTTTGCCGTTACATCCGCAATATCCTGACCATCAATAAGGATTTTCCCACTTTCCAGATCAAAGAAGCGCTGGGCAAGCAAGATCAGGGTAGATTTTCCACCACCTGAAGGGCCAACGAGAGCAATTGTTTTTCCAGAACCTGCTTTTAAGGAAACGTCTCGAACAATGGGCTCGTTTTCTTGATACGAAAAACCTGTCTGAACAAATTCTATTTCACCTTTTGAAATCTCCAGTGTTTTTGCATTGGGTTTATCCGACTGTCTTGGTGGTGTGTCCAGTATTTCATAGAGCATGCGCGCATTTACAAGGGAGCGCTCGAATGAAACGCGGAAACTTGCAAGTTTGCGGGCTGGTTCATAGGCAAGCATTGCCGCGGTCAAGAATGAAAACATGCCGCCGTCATCGTGACCCAGTTCGGCAACACGGTACCCGCCATAAGCAACTACACCTGCGATTGCAAAGCCGGCCAATATTTCGGTCGGCGGTTTTGTTTTTGCATTGAGCTTGACGATCTTGTTTGAGCGAATTTCTGCTTGTTCCGTAAGATGGAGCATTTTGGCGGCCATCTGATCTTCCATGGTAAAGGCCTTAACGATCTCCATGCCCTGAGAGTTTTCGATCAATGAAGAGTTTACCCGCGCATTAAGATCGACTTCCTGTTTAGCAACCTTTCGAATGCGCCGTACATATCGTGACATGATGAAGATAATGATTGGCATCACTGAAAGCGATACGACTGTCATATGCCAGTCTTGAATGAGCATTACGATAATCAGCGCAACCAATGTGAAGAGATCGCGAGCAAAAACAACGACGATGTCGTTCATCATCGTGCGCATCGCGATTATGTTCTGGTTGATTTGGCCGACAACATAGGATGATCTATTGGATTTATGAAATTGGACACCGAGATAAAGTAAATGATCAAATACGCGGCGCTGATATCTTGCTACGATGTTGTTTCCGATTTTCCCCAAGACATTTAAATAGCCATATGTGGCAAGGCCCCTGATTGAAAACACAACAAAGATTGCGATAGCGATATAAAATGCTGCATCAAGATCCTGTTTAACAAAAACATCATTGGTGATACTTTTGACAATATAGGCGACGAACGCGGTACTTGCAGCAACTGCACCCAAGAATATGAATGCCACCAAATACTGTTTGCGATAAAGCTTCCAGTTCTCTGAGAGAACACGCTTTACAATCGCATTGCTTTCTTCGGTTAAAAGCTGTTTTTCAGGTGTTGTCGCCAAAAGAGTTTCAACCAGACCAAATTATTTTAGTTTCGCGCTTTTTTACAGTGCGGGAAGCATTATTGCAAAGTTTATAGCGGTAATAATTTGTCACTAATATGGATGTTGCCTGGTTGCAGGATTTTTGCGGTGATGCCGCCGTGTCCTCTGACAGCAGAATAGCCACCTTCGCCAAATATTTCTTCCATACGAGAACATGGAGCACAAAGGCCGGTACCTTCCAAAATTGCATTTCCAATTTTAAATTGGCGATTTCTTAGGCCAAGCAAATTGATGCTGCTTATAACGATGTTTCTTCTCAAGTCTGCAGGAGAGACGCTTGCCAATTTTAGATATGAGGCAATTGCGAACAGATGTTCATATTGTATGAGCGTTATGCTTCGTTTGCCACCGGATTGATAATGATCACCTTCAATACCGGTTTCCAGTATTTGGACGGCATCTATTGCTTTCATTGGCTGGCGTCTTTTGGGGCGAACACCCATCCACTGCACCAGGCCAGATTGTGCATTTCTTAAAGTGAGAGCTGCGATGGTTTCCATGCTGTATCCTACCAATGCGGTGGTTTGGTGTTTTCAGGCGGGGCATCGATGTTTTCTTCAATAGAGGTAAACCTGCTTTCAAGCATGGCAATTTTACGCTCAAGCTGCTCAATGCGCTTGGTGCTGTGAATGAGTTCGGAGGAAAGTTCTTCATTGCCCATTACAGCGTGTGCCAGTTCTTCTTCAAGCTTTGTTATCCGATCGTTGGTGTCATCCATTTTTCTGTCGCTTAAACAATTCGTGATTTGAGTTGTTTCCTAAAAGGTTGATTTGTTCGGCAAAGTCAATCTAGGCTGTGAGGTAATAGTTGAGGAGTTGTCACATGAAATCTCACTTTAAGCTGTTTAGTGTCGCAGTTGTCAGCGTATTTACTTGCTTTGCCAATATCAATTTAGCCTTTTCTGCAACGGAACCCAAACCCATTGAGATTAAAGGAGAGATAATCGATACTTGGTGTTATCTGTCTGGCGTAATGGGCGGGCAAGATGCTGTCATAGGTACAGCTCATCATACCTGTGCACTTTGGTGTACAGCTGGCGGAATACCGGTTGGTGTTTTGGATGAAGATGGCCAAATTTATATGGTTTTAAAATTAAAGGGCGAGGATACATTAAAACAATCTGATAGCATCATGGAAATTCAATCGGATGTTATTACGGCCAAAGGTCTTCATTATGTGAGGGATGGTGTTAATTACCTGATAGTTGAAGATGTCATTGCCAATGACGGTATTAGTAATTTCAATCATGAAGATTACGGTTCTGTCCCGCCGAATTCGTTTCCAAAAAAATATTTAAGCAATCAGTGAGGGATAGTGTGATGAAAATTTTTAAAAATTCTATCGTTTCGGTTTTTTCGGTTCTGGTTGGATTGGCATTGTCCACTTCAGTATCAATGGCAGAAGACTTTTCTGCTGGCAGTAATGCCAAGGAGTTTGGCCTTGAAGAAGAAGTGAAATCAACTTTTTCAGCCAAGGTTGTGGATATGGTTTGCGAAATTGCAGGTGATTGTTCCGATAATTGTGGCAATGGAGAAAGACAGCTTGGTTTGGTTAGAGATGCTGACAATAAGCTAATTTCAGTTTTGAAAAATGGGCAATTCTCCTTTAATGGCGCAGCCGAGGACTTGCTTCCTTATTGCAATAAAAAGGTTGATGTTGATGGGCTCATGATTGGTGATCCAGAAGAATTTAACACTCAGTTTTATATGGTTCAGCTTATTCGTGAAGCGGGAAGTGATAAATGGAACAAGGCCAATCGATGGACAAAGAAATGGGCAGAACGAAATCCAGAAGCCAAAGGCAAAGGCCCTTGGTTCAGACGAGACCCTCGTGTGAAAAAACAGGTAGAGGCAACGGGCTATTTTGGTTTGGGTAAAGAGGCCGATATCGCATACGCCAAAGAAAACCAGTAATGAATATTCATTTCAAGAAAATCGCAGCCTTTGTTGCAGCATTCATGCTGATGGGTGCTGCTGCTATCGCACATGATGGCGTTGTTCATGAAGATCTTGGCGAAGCGCTTAAGCATCAGGAAGAAACTTCACCAAACACGCTTGGGTTTCCAGATGTAAAAGGGGGTGATTTTGATCTTATTGATCATCATGGGCGTGAGCGGACTTCCAAAAACCCGGATGGGCATTTTCAATTGATTTTCTTTGGTTATGCCAATTGTAAAGCCATTTGTTCAGTTGCCTTGCCTCGAATGGCAGCAGCTGTTGATATGCTGAAAGAGCAAAATATTAAAGTAACTCCGCTGCTTATTACCGTTGATCCTGAACGTGACATGATTGACAATATGAAGGATGCCTTAGCGTATCATCATGAAGATATGGTAGGATTGACCGGCAGTGAAGCCGCGCTTGAGATAGCCTATAAAGCATTTAATGTTGAAAAATCGCTGGTATATGAGCACCCTGAAGAGGGGCCAATTTACGCTCATGGCTCATTTATCTATTTAATTGGACCGAATGGTGATTTTAAAACACTTTTGCCACCGATTCTTAGCCCAGAACGCATAGCCGAGGTTGCTAAGGGCTATATTTCCGGCGAAAAGTCTTAATTATCAATAAGTAAAAATTCTTTTTAATCAATTCTTTACGAGATGTGAACTGATAATTAACTTCATGTTAATAGTGCGTCCAGCAATATGGCGACAAGTGACCTAACGGAATTAGTGAGTCGTTTATTATGCAAGCAGAAAAGAAATTAGAAGACACACCCGTTTCTAGTATGCCAGCCCCGTCTCAGGCGGAGGTTATGCAGCAGATTATGTCCAATCCAGCTGATGCGGTTGAGATAGGAACCAAATTGCCAGCCATTCAAAGAGCGCGAATAGCGCAATTTTGTTATGGCCGGGTACATATGCGCGAGCTTGGACTTCGGTTGGCTAGCACTTGTGACCTGATGACTTTAAAAGCTGCGTTTGGTCGTGGTGGCGAGGTTGTTTTCAAACAATCCAGAGATGTTGATAAAACACTTGGAAAGTTAAAGAACTCTCCTGGCACAGTACTAGACGCTATTGGATAAGGCGTTGAATTGATTCATAAATGTGATT
>JAALLB010000084.1 GCA_011087745.1 Hyphomicrobiales bacterium
CATAGCCCACCCTTATCAGAGATAAATCCTGAAATCAACTTGGCATTACCTCTTGGACTGATAGTCAGCTAGTTCTTCGGTTATTTCTGCAAGCCAGTCATCCAGTTGTTCTGCAGGACGCGCATTGAGTGCAAGAAAAGAACCCACAACACCAGCCTTGCATTGTGCCAATACGAGTTTCGGGTTTGATATGATGAACAAAGGAGCTGCGACTGCAGGAATTGTGAGGCGATCTTTTAATATTTCTGGAACAGGCACTGAATAATCCTTGATTCTTACGTAATGGTAAGACACACATACGGTGCTTTGGATTTTCTGGCAACATGAAAATCTTAGTAGACTTATCTGCAAATATTGCAAATTCATCATAAAACAGTAAAAGGGAGGTGATTTGCAATTAGTAGAATCTAATATGTGAGGGGCATGTTATATTCTTTTTCAAAATTTGTGTTTCCCAGACAATTGATCTTGGAAACTTAAGGGTGTGTTTTGGCTAACTTTGAACGTCTGATTAGAGGGGCATTGGCTTCACAAGATGCTTCTTATGCGGAAGTAAGACAGATGATTTATCAATCTTCTCGCAACGCATTGCAAAAAATAATTGAGAACAATCGTTCACTCACCCTAGAGTCTGTAATGGAGCAAAAGCGTCGGCTAGAAGTTTCCATTGAAGGCATTGAAGCTGAATTTAATCCGCAAGCGCCAATTTTGGATCCAATTGAAGAACCGCAGGTTGAAGTACATTCCACGCCTGTTGTTGCAGAGGAGCAGGTTGGAGAGCCTATTGCACCTCTCCCACAGGTTCCTGAAACCGATCCCTTACATGAAATTCAGCAAATTTTGGAGAGCACAACAACACGGGTTGTTCAACCAAATGCTGAAGAACCAGTTGCAGCGGTTCCCAATGATGCAGAACCGGCAGTTGCGATTGAAACCGAGCCGGATGTAGTTTCACCGCCAAACTCAGAACCTGCGCAGACTGATATTCAAGTCGAAGCAGCGGATAATGGTACCGGTGATCTGCCACCACCTGCACAAGATGATTTTTATGAAGAGCAAGAAAACTTGCCATTGGGGTTTTCAAAGCGAAGAAAAACGCAAAAGCGCTTTTTTTGGACACTAATAACCTTGCTTATTTTGGGCCTTATGGCTTGGCTCACTTATTTCATCGTCGCCGGAATATTGGATGGCTCCTTGTTTGAGCAAAATGGTAGTGCCAGGGAAAATCCAAATGCCATATCGAGGCAAGCGGACTCTGAAAACTATATTACTGTTATTGAAGCTTCTGACCTGTCTTCTTTGGTTATGTCCGGTCGCGGAAAATCGGAAATTGTAAAAGAACTGAATTCGGACATGATCCGGGTCAATTCGGTGCGCGATGCATTGAATAGAGCAGAGCCAGCACTTCCAATACTGATAAAACTGAAACCAGGTGTGCTTAAGCAAATATCCGGCAAGCGTGTAACTGTTGAAATCTTTGCAAAATCCGGTGGCGGAGAGACTGCACATTTTGCAGTAGGTTGCGAATTTGGCAGTTTAACGGAATGCGGTCGCAAGAGGTTTTTGGCAGGCTCTCAACCAAACGCGTCTGTATTCGCTTTCCAGATGGATACCATCAACGATATTAGTCAGGATATGTTTTTAACACTTAGTACTGATACAACAAGCCAGGCAGCTGTTACGGGCAAAGGCGATATTCTTGATATTGTCTACATCAGATTAAGCGTTGATAGCTGATTAGGCACCAAATTCGTTTAGGAAATCCGGTCCCAATCCAAGAATCAATGGATCAACCTCGCCGATTGCTTTTGCATCTTTCCCAGCATAATCGAGACGATGCAAAAAGTGCCTGATGGCGTTCAATCGGGCTCTTCTTTTGTCATTGGAACGTACTATCGTCCACGGACCATGTTCAGTGTGGGTTGCATTAAGCATTGCATTACGTGCTTTGGTGTATTCGTCCCATTTTGAAAGTGCCTTTATGTCAATAGACGACAATTTCCAGGATTTGAGAGGGTTTTGCCGCCTGTCATGAAAGCGCTTTAGTTGCATTTCTTGCCCAACATTGAGCCAAAATTTAAAGAAATGTATTCCGTCTTCAACAATCATGTCTTCAAACTGGGGTGCTTCCTTCAAGAAGTGTGTGTGTTGTTTTGGTGTGCAAAAGCCCATAACAGGTTCAACACCAGCCCGATTGTACCATGAGCGATCAAACATAACCATTTCACCAGAAGTCGGTAAATGTGTCACATATCGTTGGAAATACCATTGTCCGCGCTCGGTGTCTGATGGTTTTGAAAGTGCAACAACTTTGGCATGGCGTGGGTTCAAATATTGGCGAAAGGAATTTATGGTCCCACCTTTGCCTGCAGCATCCCGGTCTTCAAAGACAACTACAACCCGTTCTCCAGTATCCTGTAGCCAAGCCTGCATTTTCCCCAGTTCAAGCTGTAATGAATAAAGCTCTTCCTCGTATTTCTTTCGGCTAAGCTTTTTGTCGTAAGGATATCCGCCGCTTGAAAAAGCATTGTCGTTAATTTCACCAGGAAGACTCTTATTATCAAGGTCAAACGTAACAGGCTGATTGTTGATGTTTATTGTGACTTCAGGGATGTCTTGCGCCATAGGATTACTACCCATTCAATTTGAAAAGTTGGAATGAGCATATTTGTTACCGTTTTCAAAGCAAGCAGAAACTAAATCAATTGCAATGAAACAACGAACATGGTCCCGTTCCCGCAGCATTTGATGATGAGTGTATTAAAGTTTGAATGCCAAAGGATTGGCAGAGCGCTCATTTTCAAAAGAGATGGAGTGGTTGCCGCCCTCCCCAAACGGCATCGTAATGTGCCAAGAAGGTGGTCTAAGCGCCACAAGTTAGGAAGGACGGCAATATGAGTGATACAATAATCGGGGTTGATTTGGCAAAGCGTGTTTTTCAGCTTCATGCAACAGATCTGGTTGGCAATGTAAAATTCCGTAAAAAGTTAACGCGAGAACAGTTTCAAAAGGTGATGTCGGAGATGCCAGCATGCACGGTTGTGTTTGAAGCTTGCGGTAGCGCGAGTTACTGGGCACGGGAAATGGAAGGTATGGGGCACTGCGCCAAATTAATTGCGCCCCAATATGTGAAGCCTTTTGTTAAACGTCAGAAGAATGACGCGGCAGACGCTGAAGCCATCGCGATTGCAGCGCGCCAGCCCGAAATGCGTTTTGTGGCCCCAAAGACAGCGGAGCAACATTCGAAAGCTGTATTGTTTCGGGGGCGACAACGCCTTGTTCATCAGCGAACGGAATTGGTAAATGCCCTGCGCGCAACATTCTATGAATGTGGCCATATTTTCCCAACAGGCCTTGGGGCACTCAAACGGATGGGTGAGCTTGTGAAAGGTCCAAGCTGCGATTTGCCTTTGTTGATCCTATCTGAATGCAAGGATATGTTGGCTCAAATTGATGAGACGACGAAAAGGATTAAAGCAAAGAACTCGACCATAAAGACGTTGGCTGCTGAGGCAGGCACCGCGCGCTGCTTGCAAACCATGCCAGGTGTCGGGCCGATGACAGCGCTAGCTGTTGAAGCGTTTGCTCCTGACATGGGGCAGTTCAAATGCGGACGAGACTTTTCTGCATGGCTGGGGCTTGTCCCAAAGCAGCACTCATCGGGGGGCAAAGAACAGCTTGGGAAAATGTCAAAGGCTGGTCAAAATGATATCAGGCGGCTTTTGATCACCGGTGCGATGTCGCGCATCGTGGGTCGGGCGAGGCATAACATTTTACCCGAGAGCTGGATCGGCCGCATGTTGGAGCGCAAGTCACTGATGCTGGTGGCGATTGCGCTGGCCAATAAGATGGCGCGGCAGCTTTGGGCGATGTTGATTAAGAATGAAGATTACAGAGATCCGTCGCTGGCTGTTGTGGTATAAAATACACGCAATGAGCAATCAGTGACGGTAAAGGGAGTGTGAGAAGACGATGACCTGAATGGGCAAAATGATCGAACAGATCTGGATGAGGAAAACCAGTAGAGCGCTCCGAGCAACGAGCTCTTTTGTGAGATTTGGACCTTATCCGCTGATAACCATACCGGCCCGCGGCTTTTGAAAACACCGCATATGGAGGCCTGACAGAAGACCGCATTCGATCACTCCTAATTAGGCTCAAAAACTTCTTGCATTATGGGCGGCAACCACAGAAGCGCTCTGGCTATTTAGCCATTTGCAGCGCGTTTTACGCGGCGACGGTCTGTAACCGTTTGGTAAGCCAATCGGCAATGATATTCGCAATAAGGTGCATCTTCCTTTGGAGAATTGCCGCAAAAATGGAAATCATCAGTAGATGGATCGCCGTGTGGCCACTTGCATGTTTTTTCAGTTAGATCCACCAAATCCAGTTTCTTGCATTCTGGTACAGGAATATTCTCAATGGCAGGCTTGGAAGGCATGCTTGGAGCGGTACGCCCTGTGGGGCGTAATGCCCTTGGTCGCGAATTATAGGGATTGCCGTTTCGTGCTGGTGCTTTTAATTTTCGTGCACCTGAATTTGCTGGTTTTGCCCGGCCTGAAAGCCCAAGCCTGTGAACCTTACCAATAACTGCATTCCGCGTGACACCACCCAGTTCTGCAGCAATTTGACTAGCACTTAAACCATCCGCCCATAGTTTAGAAAGCGTTGCCACCCGATCATCTGTCCAAGACATCTGTTCTAATTCTCCGAATTTTGCAGAATCCACCCCCGTACTCAAAAATTGAATTCTGAGCTAAAACGCTTCTACTTGTTATATTTCCTACGATGTACGCCGTAGGTTACGATACGATACCTGTTACTGAAATGAATTAATCAGGCGCGGACTCTGAGCACAAGAGTCGAAAGGCCAGAACGAATCATTTTTTCAGAATATCCCCAGCTTAGGGAAGCATGTTCCATTTACCTGTGGAAAGGAGAATCGATATTGCATGAGTTGACTTGAAATCCTGTGGAAAAATTTTTTGCCAATGGTGAAAAACCAGTAGTGATAACGCTTGACCATTAAGTTCTTGCAAAGTAATTTGTGTGCATAAGATAAATTCTGCTCTTGCAGTTTAAAATGCCCCGTCTTGATGGCGGGTTTTTTGTTTTGAAAACAATGATAAATTCAAACAAGTTTCAGGAAAGCCATTCTAATGGGAAAACAACAACATACTTTTGACGTCTATGCACCGCCTCCAATTGAGTTTGCACGTGCTGAAGGTTGCCGATTGTATGACACGAATGGCAATGAATTTTTGGATTGTACATCTGGAATTGCAGTGAACTCTTTGGGTCACGGACACCCGCATCTCGTACAGACACTCAAAAACCAGGCTGATGAAATTTGGCACTTGTCAAATTTGTTTGAAATTCCAGGCCAGGCAAAGCTTGCAACAAGATTGTGTGACAATAGTTTCGCCGATCGTGTATTCTTTACCAACTCCGGTGCAGAGGCGATGGAATGTGCAATTAAAACTGCACGAAGGTATCATTTTGCTCAAGGCAACCCCGAGCGCGTTAACATTATAACCTTCGAAGGCGCATTTCACGGTCGGACAATTACAACTATTGCTGCTGGTGGACAGGAAAAATACCTTGAAGGGTTTGGTCAGAAAGCACTAGGTTTCATAAACTTGCCATTTGGCGATCACGATGCCCTAAAAAGTGCGATTGATGATGAGACAGCAGCTATTCTGGTAGAACCAATCCAAGGTGAAGGTGGTATTAGAGAAGTTCCTGCACAATGTTTGCGGGGGCTACGCGAGTTATGTGATGAAAAAGGTATTTTTCTGATTTTTGATGAAGTGCAAACAGGTGTTGCGCGTTGTGGAAAGCTATTTGCGCATCAAATCCCTAATGTCGAGCCAGATATAATGGCACTCGCAAAAGGTATTGGTGGTGGTTTTCCTTTGGGGGCCTGTATGGCACGAGAAGAAGTTGCCGTTGCCATGGTCTTGGGAACCCACGGTTCAACATTTGGCGGAAACCCACTTGCCATGGCAATTGGTAATGCAGTCCTTGATGTGGTTCTGGAAGAGGGCTTCATGGATGCAGTCAACGACAAAGCAATTTTGTTCCGTCAACATTTGGCCGAGCTTGTTGATACCTACCCTGACCTCTTGGAGGATGTCCGTGGTGCGGGTCTGTTGATGGGCGTAAAAGCTAAAGTTCTTAATCTTGAATTGGTCGCAGCAATGCGTGAACAGGGCCTTCTTACAGTTGGAGCGGGCAATAATGTTATTCGTATTCTGCCGCCATTGATAATTTCTGAAGATGATATTCGTGTAGTTCGCGATAAAATGATTGCAGCGTTTGAAGCTGTAAGAGCCGCACAGAAAGCTTAAATCCAATGACTTCTCAAATTCGCCACTTTCTCGATATTTCGAGCGTCGATCAGGATTCCCTGAAGGGAATAATTGCATCTGCGCATGAAATGAAATCTGCTGGCACAAATGAAAAGCCTCTGGATGGCAAAATGCTTGCAATGATTTTTGACAAGCCATCAACTCGCACCAGAGTGTCATTCGACGTTGGCATGCGCCAACTGGGCGGTGAGACAATAATCCTTTCTGGCGCAGAGATGCAGCTTGGTCGCGGTGAAACGGTTGGTGATACTGCAAAGGTTCTATCGCGTTACGTTGATGCCATCATGATTAGGACAAACGACCATGAGCGCGTACTGGAATTGGCTGAAAACGCTACCGTGCCCGTCATCAACGGTCTTACCGATGATACGCATCCATGTCAGATCATGGCCGATATATTGACGATAGAAGAAAAGCTTGGAACCTGCGAGGGCAAGAAAGTTGTCTGGACAGGTGATGGCAATAACGTGCTTAACTCTCTGATCGAAGCCAGTTCAGTTTTCAATTATCAATTGGAGATTGCAGTGCCAAGCGGACACGAACCCGATGAAAAATACTTGAACTGGGCAAAAGCTCGCGGCTCACAAATCAAACTTGGTCATGATGCGCAGGCAGCCGTTGCCAATGCTGATTGTGTGGTGACTGATACATGGACATCAATGGGATTTGAAGGAGAAGCTTCTGGTCACAACACGTTCATACCTTATCAAGTGAATGATGAATTAATGGCACGGGCAAATGATGATGCAATCTTCATGCACTGTCTTCCTGCTCACCGTGGTGAAGAAGTAACCGACAGTGTTATGGATGGTGCAAATTCTGTTGTTTTCGATGAAGCAGAAAACCGTCTTCATGCACAAAAAGCAATTCTTGCCTGGTGTCTAAACAAATGAGTGAACCGATGAACCCAGATACATCAGACGGTAATGCCAAGTTGAAATCAGGATTTATCTCTGATAAGGGTGGGCTATGAAT
>JAALLB010000085.1 GCA_011087745.1 Hyphomicrobiales bacterium
AGCCTGAAACGTCAACCCCAAATAATCAGATTTTCAAGGACTCGGAGTATAAAGTGCTAAAAGCGACAACGGCAAAAGAAATTCATGCTGGTTTAAAGCTGAGCTTAATGCCCTTCAAACTCAACCAGAGTACGAACTGAAATACCCATATCACGAAGCTTTTGACGACCGCCAAGTTCTGGCAATCAATAATAAAGCAAGCGCCCATTATTTCTGCATCCAACTTGCGAAGAAGGCTGACAGAAGCCTCTGCAGTACCCCCAGTTGCGATCAGATCATCAACCAGTAATAAACCCTGCTCCCTGGCGCAAATGCATCACGGTGTATCTCAAGTTCATCCGTCCCATACTCTAATTCATATTCAATCGATATTGAATCTGATGGCAGTTTGCCTTTTTTGCGAATTGGCACAAATCCACACGAAAGCTGGTGAGCCATGGCACCACCAAGAATAAATCCGCGAGCTTCAATTCCAGCAATAAAATCAATTTGAGCGCCGCTATAGGGATGGACTAACTCATCAATTGAACGTCTGAAAGCAGAAGCATCGCTCAAAAGCGTCGTTATATCACGAAATATGATACCCTCTTTTGGGTAATCCGGTATTGCGGGAATTGCTTGTTCTAATTGCTGACGCAATGAATGTGGCATAAAATTCTGTCCCCGACTAAATATAAAGTTGCACTTTTAAGTGCCTTCGAATTATTGCACCTTAATACCGTGATTAGTTTTTAAAAACAAACCTGCTGGGGATAATTCATGTTGAGATATGCTGGGATAATTTCAATTTCATTATTGGCTGCGTGTTCACAAACCGCAGAAAAAATCGAAACCGCTGCAAACAGGTCAACCACCAGTTGGTCACTTGGAAAACAATATTCTCGCGTTGCAGCTCTTGGAAATTCACCACTTGATCAACTAGCCGTTGATCAAACCGGATTTGGCCAGCTTATTGGCCAGTCACAACTCACTGATGGCACAACAATCTACAGGCACATTGCACCTTCAGCAGAAACTGAGTCCTATTCTGACTTCGGCGGGCTTGCTGCCAGCAATGAGCAGGTAACAAACTATCGCTTATCATATTTTAAAGTTGGGCAAGATGGCATTGTTAAAGACTGGGCAACCGGCAAGGCATCCAGCAGCATAAGCTCGTGCGTAAGTTTCATTGCCGGGATTTTTCAAAAATTCACCGAGCAAGCAAGGGTTAATCAAGCCGTAGAAATTTATGATAGCCTGGTGAGAACGAGCGCTGGTGGAACAATCGCTCAATGGGGAAGCATACTCCAACCCACTGCAATTCTTCAAAACTAGAAACAAAAAAAGGCCTCCCAGTGGGAGGCCTTTTGACTAGTCATTCGACTAAATTAGTCTTTCTTCAAAGCCGCAAAAACTTGCTTCTTTGTAAGGTAGAGCAACACGGATAAAATCAGCAAAAAGATTATGACTTTAAAGCCAAGTTGCTTGCGCTCAATCAAATAAGGCTCCGCAGCCCATGTCATAAACGCGGTTACATCTTTGGCTTGCTGATCCAAAGTGGATTCGGTACCGTCATCCAACGGAGGCGCCATTGCAAGCGCTTTACCAGCGATGAAATATGGATTGTAGTATGTACCTTCAGCTACTTCATGTCCCTCAGGTGCATCTTTATAGCCTGTCAGAAGCGAGTAAATGTAGTCAGACCCGTTTTCACCATACAATGTGAAGACATCGAAAATAAATGTTGGGAAACCACGCTCCGGCGCACGCGCTTTTGCAAGCAATGAGAAGTCTGGCGGGGCAGCACCATTGTTAAGGGCTGCAGCTTCCGCTGTATTAGCGTAAGGGCCAGGAATTCTATCCGCAGCCACCGCAACACGTTCAAACATTTCACCATCAGCATTGGGGCCATCAATGACTTCAAACTCGGCAGCAATAGCTTTTACTTCCGCCTCAGAGAAACCGATTTCTCTCAGGTTACGGAAAGAAAGAAGATCAATTGAGTGACAAGAAGCACAAACTTCTGCATAGATTTTATAGCCGCGTTGTAACTGGCCTAAGTCCCACTTGCCAAACGGACCAGAAAAGCTCCAATCTACTTCGCGCGGTTTGTTAACCGGATATTCGCTAGCAGCAAATGCAGCTGTTGCGCCCAACCCTATACCAAGGGCAAGACCTACAGCTGCTAATTTAGAGATTATAGTTTTCATTTTATTATTTCCCCAAAAATTATTCTGCAGGTTGTGCTGAACTAGCACTGCCCAATTTTGCATTTCCAGCCAGTACTGCATCAGCAATACTCGGCGGAACCTTGCTTGGCTTCTCGTACCAGCCAAGGAAAGGCAGGATGATGATGAAGTGTGCAAAGTAATATGCAGTGAAGATTTGCGATAACACCGTATAGATACCTTCCGCAGGACGCGAACCAAGATATCCAAGAATAATGGTTACCACTACGAATACCCAGAAGAAGAACCTGAACATTGGGCGGTAGCTACCTGAACGTACCTTGGATGTATCCAACCATGGCAACACAAACAGGATCGCGATCGAACCAAACATTGCAAGAACGCCGCCAAGTTTTGAGTCAATCAACACGATATCGGTAAATGGAATACCGATGTTAAATGTAATAGCTCGAAGGATCGCATAGAACGGCAAGAAGTACCATTCAGGAACAATATGCGCCGGGGTCTTCAGTGCATCAGCCTTGACGTAGTTGTCAGGGTGACCAAGGAAGTCTGGCAGATAGAAGATAAACCAAGCAAATACAACCATGAAGAGTACAACCGCTAAAGCATCTTTAATTGTCGCAAACGGTGTGAAAGGAACTGTTTCCTTCTTCATGTTTTTAACTTCAACACCTGTTGGGTTTGTTTGACCCGTAACGTGCAAGGCCCATACGTGAAGAACAACAACACCTGCAATCATAAATGGAAGTAGGTAATGCAAGGAGAAGAAACGGTTTAGAGTTGCATTATCAACCGCAAAACCACCCAGCAGCCATTCTTGAATACCAAGACCAATTAGTGGAATGGCAGAGAAGAAACCTGTGATAACGGTTGCACCCCAGAAGCTCATTTGACCCCAAGGAAGTACATAGCCCATAAAGGCTGTTGCCATCATTAGAAAGAATATAAGAACACCCAGGATCCAGAGCACTTCGCGTGGCTCTTTATAAGAACCATAATACATGCCGCGGAAAATATGGATGTACACTGCCACAAAGAACATCGATGCACCGTTTGAGTGCACGCTTCTGATAAGCCACCCATAGTTCACATTACGCTCAATGTGTTCAACGCTATCAAATGCAAGCTGTGTTGATGCCGCATAATGCATTGCAAGCGTTACACCTGTCAGGATCATGACAATCAACATGACTGATAAGATCGCTCCAAATGTGTACCAGCCGTTCAGGTTGCGAGGAACCGGATAAGCTATAAAACTGTCATAAACCAAACGAGGCAAAGGAAGACGTGAGTCAAGCCATTTACCAACACCGCTGCTTGGAACGTATTCTGAATGTCCACCACTCATAATATTAAATCCTCTTCCCTTAACCGATTTTTATTGTGCTGTCAGAAACGAACTCAAACGGAGGAATAGCTAGATTCTCCGGAGCAGGACCTTTTCTGATTCGACCAGCAGTATCATAGTGTGAACCGTGACATGGACAGAACCAGCCGCCGAAATCACCCGCAAGACCAACTGGAACACAACCAAGGTGGGTACAAGAACCAACCATAACAATCCAGTTCTCCTTACCTTCACCTGCAGAACGGTTTACGTCCGTTGCAGGTTCCTCTGCCGCATTGGCATTACGAGCTAATGGATCCTTGAGTTCAACGATCTCAACCGAATTTGCTTCCTCAACTTCCTGAGATGTTCGGTTACGAATGAAAACAGGCTTGCCGCGCCATTTTACTGTAATCGCCTGACCAGGCTCAATTGAAGAAACATCAACTTCGATTGAAGCAAGAGCACGTGTAGATGCGTCTGGTGACATTTGGTTCACAAGAGGCCATACAACTGCGCCTGCGCCTACTGCACCCATTGCACCTGTTGCAATGTATAGGAAGTCCCGGCGAGTAGGTTCCGGTGTTCTAGGTTTTTTCTTGGCTGCCACGGAAGGTGTCCTTTCAGATTGCTAACGAGAATTTAAGCTTTTCACATGAACATACAAAAAGCCATAGATTCTCACACAAGAATTTACGTTGCTTTGATTCTATTCCTCCCTTTATAATGTGTCCAGATAGATTGTAAAAAAATGGCAGTTTGTCGCGGTATATTTTGGGTATAAACTGATAAAATTGAATGTTGGGCTGGTCATTACCCCAAATAGCTCCAATTATGGGCCTTCATCCCTATCCCACCACCCCAAAAAGAAACCAATAAGCAATACTCATGGCGATCGAAATCATTCTAATGTTATTTTTGGCAGGTTTTGTGGCTGGCGGCATAAATGCGCTGGCTGGTGGAGCAACATTACTGACCTTTCCAATGTTAATGGCAGCAGGCCTGCCACCAACCATTGCCAATGCCTCCAATTTTGTTGCTGTTTTACCCGGAAATGCCGCTACAATACCAGCTTATGCAAAAGAGCTAAAGGGCTATAAAACAGAGGCTTACCGGCTGGTTGCCGCAAGTCTTGCCGGTGGAGCTATTGGCTACATTTTCCTGGTTTACCGCACAGATAATTTCTTTTTGGAGATAGTCCCCTGGCTAATTTTAACGGCTACTCTTCTTTATGCTTTTGGTGGCCGTATCAATGAATTCATTTCCAAACGCAACCAAGGCAAAGCGATTGCTGAAGGCTGGCCTGGTTATTTCCTGATGTTTTTGTTTGCAATCTACGAAGGATATTTTGGTGCAGGGTTGGGCGTTATCACCCTCGCAGTCCTTAAAATGATAGGCTACGCTGATTTTCACGAGGCTAACGCACTCAAAAACCTGACAAATACTGCCGTAAGCTTATTGGGTGTTGGAATTTTCGCCTATAGCGGCCTTATTGCCTGGCCACATGCATTGGTTATGATGGCCGGAGCAGCAATTGGTGGATACGCAAGTGCCTACTACGTCAAGTGCCTACTACGTAAAGCGCATTCCACAAGTATTATTGACCAATACGGTTATTGTCCTCGGATTTGCCCTTTCCGCCTATTATTTTTACAAATAAGCAGTTATCTCCTAATCCATGGCAGCACCGATATTATTTCTGGAAGACATTCACCTCACCTTTGGGGGCACTCCCCTGTTGGAAGGCGCAAACCTGTCTGTTCATCCCAATGATAAAATCTGCCTTGTTGGTCGAAATGGTTCCGGCAAATCCACTTTGATGAAAATTGCTGCCGGTCATATCGAATCAGATAAAGGTGAACGTTTTGTCCAACCTGGTACGACCATTCATTACCTGCCCCAAGAACCGGACATTGCCGGTTTTGAAACCGTAGAAGATTATATTATTGCTGGCCTTGGGCCCCAAGATGATTTGCACACAGCTTTAGCGATGGCAGAAGAGCTTGGACTTTCTCCGGAATCAAAGACAGCTGAACTATCCGGCGGCGAAACCAGACGCGCTGCCCTGGTGCGCGCGCTGGCACCTCAACACGACATCGTGTTTTTGGATGAGCCGACCAACCACCTGGATCTGCCAATCATTGAGTGGCTGGAAAACAAACTCCATCAAATTCGTTCAGCACTGGTATTAATCAGCCATGACAGACGTTTTCTGGAAAATCTTTCTCAAGAAACAGTATGGATGGACCGTGGCCAATCGCGCAGGTTAAACAAGGGCTTCGCGCATTTTGAAGACTGCCGAGATGAATTCCTCGAGCAAGAAGAAACGGATCGTCATAAGCTGTCTCGAAAAATCGTGCGAGAAGAACACTGGATAATCCATGGCGTCTCTGGCAGGCGCAAGCGCAACATGCGTCGGGTCAAGGAACTGGCTGGTCTTCGTCAAACAAAAGCCAGCGAACGCAAAGTTGCCGGCGGCGTCAACATAACTATGGCGGAAGGCGAAACTTCAGGCAAATTGGTGGCAAAACTCTTTGGTATCTCGAAATCATATGATGATCGCAAAATTGTCGACAATCTTTCAACAATTATCTCACGTGGCGCCAGGGTTGGCATTGTGGGTCCAAATGGTTCCGGCAAGACAACCCTTATCAAAATGATTACTGGTGAGCTTGAACCCGATAACGGCAAGGTAAAGCTTGGCGTTAATCTGGACACACTCCTCATCGACCAAAAGCGCGAAATGCTTGATCCAGACTGGACGCTGAAAGACGCCATGACCGATGGTACTGGCGATACAGTCGTCATTGGTGATGAGAGTAAATACGTCTACTCATATATGAAAGACTTCCTGTTTCTGCCAGAACAAGCCCGCACCCCAATTCATGCTTTATCCGGGGGCGAACGGGGGCGCCTAATGTTGGCGCGAGGACTACGAACCCCGTCAAACTTCCTCGTTCTGGATGAACCAACCAACGATCTTGATTTGGAAACACTGGACTTGTTGCAGGAATTTTTGGCCGATTATCCAGGCACCGTTTTACTCGTAAGTCATGATCGGGATTTCCTTGATCGGGTCTGCACTTCAGTTATTGCTTCACAAGGGGATGGCATCTGGACTGAATATGCTGGCGGTTATTCGGATATGCTTGCTCAACGCGGGACACCTTCAACACCTAACGTTCCAAAATCCAAACCAAAACAAAAGCAAAAAACAAAATCGGACGAACCAAAGGAACAAACCGATAAACTTACTTTCAAACAGCAACACGCTTTGAAGACCCTGCCAAAAGAAATTGAACGTCTAGAGTTTGAAATCAACAAGCTTCAAACCGCTTTGGCAAAACCAGGCCTGTATGATACCGAACCCAAAAAGTTCAACGCGTGGGCTGGCGAACTTGCAAAACGGGAAGAGCTTCTCTCACAAAAGGAAACAGAGTGGCTGGAGCTCGAAATACTGGCTGAAGAGTATGGCGAATAAGTAAAACCGGCCTCACCTTTTAAGGCAAGACCGGCCATCCCCCAGCCAACGGGCTAGGCTTTAAGCCTTATTTTGGTAGCAAGACGTCATTTACAACGTGAACAACACCATTACCACTTTGCAGGTCAGCAGCTGTAACGAGTGCAGCACCGCCGCTTTCATCGAAAATGTAAACATTCGAACCAACAAGGCGAGCAGTAAGTGCATCACCACTTACAGTTTGAAAATTAAAATTGCCACCATGCGCTTTGATTTTGGCCACCAGGTCGCCAGATGTAATGTTTCCAGATGGTAATGCCAAGTTGATTTCAGGATTTATCTCTGATAAGGGTGGGCTATGA
>JAALLB010000086.1 GCA_011087745.1 Hyphomicrobiales bacterium
TTTCGTATCATATCACACCAAAACATTCGGGTTTTGGAGTAGGATGGGTATACCATGAATAAGTTTTTGCGTTTTGGGTTTTGTGCTGAATGAATATTTTATTTCGTTTATTTATCTTGCTGGGAAGTTTGGTCGTTGCTCTACTTTTTGTGGCACTGATAGCGCCGTATTTTATTGATTGGGATAAATTTACAAGTGAATTCGAAGCAGAAGCATCACGCGTAGTTGGACAAGAAGTTAAAGTTGGCGGGAAAACAAATTTACGATTGCTGCCCCTGCCATCTTTAAGTTTTGAAGACTTGCAAATTGGCAAGAATGTTGATGGATCACCGCTTATGACAGTTGACCGGTTTTCTTTCAAAGCCGAATTGTTTCCATTTTTATCAGGTCAGGTGCGTATCGTGGAGATGTCCATGCTGCAACCCAAAGTGAATTTGCAAGTTGCTGAAGATGGCACCATTGCTTGGACCAATCCTAGAGAGTTTGTAGTCAATCCCGATCAGGTGAAAATTGAAAAGCTGAATGTTTATGGAGGGGCGATTTTTGTAACCGGGTTGGTAGGCAATCGCAGTTTTGAGTTGGAAAACATTCAAGCTGACTTGAGTGCAAAATCAATTCTTGGCCCCTGGAAAATTGATGCGGATGCAAATGTTGAAGGCGTTCCAAGTCAAATTAAAATTGCCAGTGGTATTTTTCAAACAGATGGATCCATGCGGCTAAAAATGGATCTAAACAGAAAAGACCAACCATATAATCTTTTACTTGATGGACCGGTAAAGCTTCAAAACAATGCTTTATCTTGGAATGGAGAATTTCGAATTTCTCCTTTTGCCAAAGCGCAAGTTGAAGAAATGAGTAATCAAATTGAACCTCTTCCTGTTTTTTCATCTGGCATGTTCTCGGCAACGCCTCAACAGGTTGATATCGGTGAATACCGTTTGGAAGTTGGCTCTCGGGAGGACCCATATACAATTACTGGTCAGGGCGTTGTTAGTATTCGCGATGAAATTTACTTCAAAATGCAGGCAGATGGGCGGCAAATTGATATTGATAAATTGGAACAAACTGCAATTATAGACCAAAAGACCAGCCTTGAAAACAGGCTGGCAGCGCTAAACGATGTTTTAAAACGGGTTCCTGTTCCAACGGCAAAGGGTGAGATCGATGTTGTTTTACCGGCCATTGTTGCTGGCGATACGTTTATTCGGAATGTTAAGACACTGATCAGCCCAACTGGCAATGGATGGGCAATACGCAGGTTTAATGCGATTTTACCTGGTAACACGGCATTTGAAGCTAAAGGTAGACTTGGGCTTAAAAACGGGTTTGGGTTTTCCGGTAAAATTTTGATTGCTTCCCGGCAGCCGTCAGGGTTTGCGGATTGGGTGTCGGGCAATGTTGATGAAACCTTTAGACGTTTAAAGTCGGTTGGATTGGCTGCGGACTTAACAGTTACAAAGCGCCAAGCAACGCTTGAAAATGTGGAATTGAGGCTTGATGACGCAATCCTGCGTGGCAAGTTGCAAAGATTATCATCGCAGCAGGGGCGGCCAGCAATTCTGGCAGAATTGAAAGGTAATCGAATAAATGTAGATGACCTATCAGCAATTTATTCCCTAACACAAAACCCCGATGACATAGATGGCCTTCATGATTTGAACATCAAGGTGAAAGCTGATGTTTTTGAAGCACTGGTTAAAGGTAAGCCTTTTGTTGCCAAGGGGATGGATGCGCATGTGCAAATCCGTGAAGGAACCGTATCCATTGAACGTCTTAATGCAGATGATTTGCTTGGAGCAAAAATTGCGACAACCGGGCGAATAGAAAATGTTTTAAGCAAGCCTAATGGTAATATGAAGCTCCAATTAAAAGCTGAAAATGCAACTCAACTGTTAGAGTTTGCGAGCCAGTTCCTGGGGAAAAACAGTTTTGTTGAGAGTTTAAAAGCACAACCAGAATTAACGCGGGCTACCGAACTTAAATTGGAACTGGATACAACCGAAAACGCAGGTGGTGCAAAGGGTCGAATGCTCGTTAGTGGTTTAACCGGTGGTACAGCGGTTTCCCTGCAAGTAGGTTTTAATGGCAAGCTTGATGCACCGATAAAATTACCGCTCACTATTGATGGTTCTTTTGTGAATTCCAAGCCTTCTATTTTGATGCAGCAAATCGGCATTGAGACATTGCTAACTGCAGTTTACGGCGAAATACCTGGAGACTTGAAACTGGACATTGGTTTGCTGGGTGTTGCTCAGAAGGGTTTTGATACCCGATTTTCCCTGGCTAGCAGTAATGCTACGCTTGCAGCATCCGGTTTAGTAGGGACGAAAAATTGGAATGAATATGACGCACAACTCTCAGTGACGGTTGGTGCTGCAAATTTTGCGCCCTTTGTCACAATCACAGATATTGCGATACCAATTTTTGATGCACAAAAATCAATGCCATTATCAGCTTCGTTTAACTTGAAAAAAACACGGGGCGACTTTGAATTTAAGGATATTAAGGGTCAGGTTTCTGGAAATAGTTTTGTTGGAGATTTTGTACTTCAACAAGAACGGATTGCGCGCCCACGGGTAACAGGAAAACTGAATTTAAGCAGGGTTGATCTACCCTTGATAACTGAAGCAATCTTTGGGCGAACAACTACGATTGGCAGCACTCTTGGTGTCAGCGATGCGATTTCGTTAGATAAGAACAGTATTTTTGGAGAGCCACTTTATGCTGGGCTGGATGCAAATGTTTCCGTATCTGCCGAGAGATTGAATATTGCGGATGGGTTTGTTGGTGACAAGGCCAAGTTTCAACTTGCAATGATCGATGGTGCGATCGATTTAAATGCAATTTCATTTGATATGTTGGGTGGGCAAATTGACGGTGGGATTAATCTTAAAAACACTTCCGGTAATGTCATAGCTAACTTGAATTATTCCGTTCGGGGTCTGGATGCACAAAAGTTTACCGGGGCGGTTGGTATGGCGAATTTTATCAAGGGCGCAGTAACATTAAACGGATCGGGTGAAACAACCGGGCAAAGTTTTGCCTCTCTAATTGCCAATCTGTCAGGTAACGGGTTTGTTTCTATCAAAGATGGTGAAGTTCAAGGCATCAATGCCGGTGCTCTTGATGGTATTTTGTTGGCGACTGGCGTGGACAACTATGAAATTACTACTGATAAAATTAGAGCACTTTTTATAGAAAATGCACTGGCGACGAGTATTAAGGTTCCTGAATTTGATACAGTTTTCTCAATCAATCGAGGCAAGTTGCGGACTCGCAATGTTGGATATTTGGTTGAAAAAACATCCCTGAAATCTGACGTGGAACTTGATTTGCAAACCAAGGAACTTGAAGCCAGTACTGTTGTCGGGTTTGAACCGTCCAGACGCGATGCCATATCGGGTGCCGACCCTCAAGTAACCGTTTCGTGGGAAGGACCCATTGCCTCGTTGGAAAAATCGATCAATGTCGATCGTCTGGAAGGGTATTTGTCACTACGGGCATTTGAGACCAGTCAACGCCGTTTGGAAACACTTGAAGCGCAGGTAATTGAGAAGCAAAGGCTTCGAACTCAAATCGCTTATGCATTTGAGCGGGAGAAATATCAAGAACGTAAATTGCAAGAAGCTTTGAGATTGGAAGAAGAACGAAAGCTACGAGAATCTGAAGAAGCTGCAAGGCTTGAAGAAGCGCGCAAGTTGCAAGAAGCAGAAGAAGCAAAGTAAATTGAAGAAGCGCGCAAGCTTCGCGAAGCTGAAGAAACAAAACGTCTTAAGGATGAAAAAAAGAAAAAGGCACTAGAAGCTGCTGAGCGTGAAAAGCAACGCAAGATTAAAGAAGCTGCAAAGAAAGCGGAAGAGGCCCGTTTGGCCCAACTTAAAGCTGCGGAAGAAGAGGCGGCTTTGAAAAAGCTTCAGACTGAAAATACCCAAACTCTCCCAAAAAATATCTTTGAAAGCATCGAAGAGTTTTTGAAAACAAACTAGTCTCGGTTTTTTATTTCTTCCAATACAAATACACGAAGGGTCGAGGACAGGTTTTGATCTGGTGATCGATTTTCATCAAGATTGGTTATGAGTTTTGCTAGCGGAATATCTCGAGCTTGAGCAATCTTTTTGAGCTCTGAATAAAACGCTTCTTCAAGTGTGTAGCTGGTTCGGTGGCCACGAATGCTGATGGAATGTTTTTGCAACAAAAAGGCTAGTCCTTCTTGTCCAGCTTGGTGCCGTCCAATTTTTGTTGGGCAAGTCGCTCATTCGCCTTGGCGTTTTTCTTGTATTTTGTTGAAACACCAAAGGTTTTTCGGTTTTCCTCTGCTTGCCTGTCCTTATCAGCGCGATTTTTACGCTTCCGGAATTGCCGCAGGTTTATTGGCTCAACCATGGTGACTATTGCTTCTTGCGGAATTGGTCCAGGGAAACAATTTCTGCACTTTCAGCATTCTCAGATGAACTCTTTTCAGCGACATCTTTAGGCTTTTCTTTTTGTGCTTCGCTTGTTTTCTTTTTTGCCTTTTTTGGTGATTTGGTCATGTCGCGGGTTTGAGCAACTTGGGGCAGGTTTTCACTTTCGCCATCATCGTCGCTACTTTCCAATACCATCTCGACATCGGCATTTGCAGCTTCTAGGCAGTCTGCATCAAATTGCACACCAAATTTAACGTGTGGATCAAAGAAGCCCTTCAGCGATGAGAAGGGCACACGCAGGCGCTCCAGAATGTCATCAAATGAAAGGTCAATCTCGAAATAAGTGTCAGTAATTTTCAAATCCCAGAAGGAATGCTGAATAACGATGGTCATTTTTTCCGGGTAACGCTCGCGCATTCGAGCTGAAAGGCGCACGCTAGGGTGGTCCGTGCGAAACGTGATGAAAAAATGATGTTCGCCTGGCAAGCCAGAGCTCGCAACTTCTTCGAGAACTTTGCGAATAACATCGCGCAAAGCTTCTTGAGTTAATACGTCATAACGGATTAAGTCTTCTGGTTGTTCTTCTTCACTCATAATAGTCCACGCGACGTTAACAAAACAAAGTGAAGGCTTCTGTTGCCAGGTGCCTTCGGACCCCGCCCCACAGTGCGAACCGTAGGGAGTTTAGTGTGAAACTGTCGAACCGCAATTAAGCAGCTAGACGAGCTTCCGCATAGTTGTCATTTGCAACTAGAAATTTAGCCCGATAACGGTGGTACAATACCGAACGAAAACACAGTCTTTACACCCTCGTCGATCCTATTTCGCCCCCATCAAAAGCCATTCTGAACACATGTTTGTTGGCGGAATGGTTTTTGGTGGAGGCGCCGGGTACCGCCCCCGGGTCCGAATGGTTTATTTCACAGGCAATTTATCGTCATATCTGGCAAGCCAGCACCTTTAATATAGGGGATTTGATAATAAATTCAAAGTTTAATTGGGATTGCCCCGTGATTCTGGCTCTGTTTTTGGTGCTTTGATAAAATTATTTGTTAGTTTTTTGCCAAGTTCGCTTGCATGTGCACAATTGTGATATAGCCAAAAGTGAATTCGTGTATATACGATCTAATTTTATACAAGTTATCTAGCAGGACCCTCAAAATATGTTCCCACTTTCCAGTTTAATGAAAACCTTCATCCAAAAGGGTTCACTCACTGTAATTGATGCTGATGACAAGCGGCATGTGTTCTCGGGGGCACCTGGGCTTGAAGTAACAATGAAATTGCATGACAAAAAACTGTACCGTTCTCTTGTTACCAATTCAGAGCTTGCAGCAGGTGAAGCCTATATGGACGGGACGATGACTTTTGAAGAGGGCTCTACCTTAAGGGACTTCTTGCAACTGTTTTCGCATAACCGTCTTTCTTTGGCATCTCACCCTGCACAAAAGATAATTCGTGCCTTTAATATGAAGTTCAGAAAGAAGCAGCAGTCGAACCGCAAGGGGCAGGCGCAACAAAATGTTTCGCATCATTATGATTTGGGCAATGAGTTTTATAAGCTCTTTCTGGATAAGAACATGTTGTATTCCTGTGCTTATTTCCGTGAGGAAGACGAAACACTAGAAGATGCCCAGCGCAATAAACTTCGCCTGCTGGCATCCAAACTGGATTTGAAACCGGGACAGAAGGTTTTGGACATTGGTTGTGGATGGGGTGATTTAGCGCTTTATCTGGCAGCACTAAAAGATGTGTCTGTTGTGGGGGTTACGCTTTCAACTGAACAACAAAAACTTGCCTCTGAGCGGGCAAAAAAGATGGGACTTTCTGACAAGGTTGAATTCCGTTTGCAAGACTACCGTGAAGTGCCGGAAAAATTTGATCGTATTGTTTCTGTTGGGATGTTTGAGCATGTTGGTGTTACGCATTATGATGAATTCTTTAAAAAATTGAATAACTTGATGCCAGATGATGGTTTGGCGGTCATACATTCGATTGGTCACATGTCACCTCCGGGGATGGCTAGCTCCTGGCTTCGCAAATACATTTTTCCGGGTGCATATTCGCCTGCTTTATCAGAAGTTTTTGAGGTTATTGAACAGAATAATCTTTGGTGTACGGATCTTGAATTTCTGCGGGTGCATTACGCAACCACACTTCTTCACTGGGTTGAGCGATTTGAGAAAAACCGGGATAAAGTAGTTGAGCTTTATGATGAGAAGTTTGCTCGCATGTGGGAGTTTTATCTTATTTCCTGCGAGTTGATGTTCCGGACCGGCAGCCAGCACGTATTTCATATGCAGCTTTCCAGGAGTCGTGATGGCGCTCCGATTGTGCGGGATTATATTACGGATACCCAACGCGAACTTGAGAAGCTTGAAAAGAAGCTGAAACTGGAGCTTTAAGGTTTGAAGAAACTGGCACTTTTAACAGCAAGTCTTTTAATGAGTGTCGGTTTTTTTGCGCAAACTCCCAAATCATCGGCGCAGAATTTTTCCTGTGATTTAGCGCTTGTTTTGGCAATGGATGCCTCTTCCAGTGTAAATTCAGATGAATATGCCCTCCAGATGAAAGGCATGGCAGCAGCTCTTCTGGATGCAGAAGTGACAGAGGCAATTTTGTCTCTCGGCGGCATGTATATGGCTGCATTTGAATGGAATGGGCGAACCAATCAAAAGATGCTGTTTGAATGGTCAAGGCTGACGACTGAGGCCGAGATTTTCGCGCTTGCTCAGGCTTTGGCAACTCATAGGCGCAATTCAACCACATCGCCAACGGCATTGGGATCTGGCCTTGGATTTGCCCCTACTCGATTCACACATCTTGCGCCATCGTGTATCCGAGTTGGATTGCC
>JAALLB010000087.1 GCA_011087745.1 Hyphomicrobiales bacterium
TGCCGATTCAAATTGTCGCAACCCTAAATGACAAAGCCAGTAGCTGGGTAGTTACTTATTTGCGTCACACTTCTGAATGGGGAGTGAAGACAATGATAAAAATAATAATTAATCTCTGCTCGGCAATAATGTGCATGCTTATGGCTTGCACGAGTGCCAATGGTAGTTCGATCTTTGTACCAAGTATGACACTTTTGAGCACTGAAGTGTTCGTACCGGAGAAAAAATCGAAATTGGAAGAAACGCTGCATCAGGTACGAGAAGAACACTGCATGACGCTTGGGCTTTATCATGAAGCACGTGGTGAACCGCTGATTGGTCAATATGCTGTTGGAGCAACTATTCTAAATCGCGTTAGATCGTCGGCTTACCCAAATAGTGTTTGCGGTGTGGTATTTCAAAACGCAGATAAAAAATATCGCTGTCAGTTTTCTTTTGCTTGCGACGAAATTTCAAACAGGCCGACAAACATCAAGAGCTATTTGAAAATGCAGCGCCTTGCAAAGACCATCCTTGCCAAAAAACTGGCACGGGAAGCCAAATTCCTGGGTCAGAAATTCCAAGCTACCATTGATGACATGACGCATTATCATCGTGAAGATGTAAGTCCTGTATGGTCAAAGGAACTCAAACAAATTTCTACCTTGGGCGCTCATGTATTTTTCAAGAGCAATAGAGTGACGAGACGCCACGCGTATTAGCCGCGCAGCGTTCCACCTGTTGCTTTTTCAACCGTGGCAATAATCTTGCTACTAACGGCAGCAATATCTTCGTCTGTCAGTGTTTTGTCTTTTGGTTGAAGCATGACTTCAATTGCAATGGATTTTTTGTTTTCACCCAAAGAGGGACCTTCAAAAATATCAAATACCTTCACAGCTGAAACAAGACTCTTGTCCGCACCTGTTGCAGCCTTGATGAGTGTTAGTGCATCGCAATCACTATCCACTACAAAAGCAAAATCTCGAGCCAATGACTGAAAACCTGAAAGCTCAAGAGGTGGTTTTGTCTTTGTAGCTTTTTTACGAGAGGATGGGAGATTGTCCAACATGATCTCAAATCCACAAACGAGACCAGATACATCAAGAGTTTCCAATGTCATAGGGTGAAATTCACCAAAATGACCTAGAATAAGTTTTGGTCCAAGTTGAATGGTGCCACTTCTGCCTGGGTGATACCAATCGGGTCCACCTGAAACAATTTGCGCTTTTGAAGCGTCCATACCGCAAGCTTCAAGTGCTGCAAATGCATCCGCTTTTGCGTCAAACACATCAACTGGCGAGCCTGCATCACGCCAATCTCTACCACCGCCAATTAAGCCAGCAGAACCGCGCCGGATACCACCAGCAATTCGGTGCTGGGTTTGCGGTGTATCGCCAAGATAAATGCTTGCAACTTCATACATCGCAACATCACCAGCTCCTCGATCCTGATTGCGGCCGGCTGCTGCAATAAGACCAGGCAATAAAGACGGACGCATGTCTGACATTTCTACTGAAATAGGATTTGCAAGCTTGCACTCTTCGCTTCCTCCACCAAATGCCTTTGCGTGGGTATGCGGAATGAAAGAATAGGTTACCGCTTCTAACATGCCTCGTGATGCCAAGGCTCGTCTTGCATTTCTGGCACGAACTTGTCCGGCAGTTAGAATTTTCTCTCCGACTGCACCTGTAGCCTCCAAAGGCTGGGGCTCGATGTTGTTGATACCGTAAATTCGCATTACCTCTTCAACAATATCTGCCTTGCCAAATACATCGGGGCGCCAGCTGGGGACTGCAACCTGAAGTGTTTCACCTATGCCCGACACACCAAAGCCAAGACGGGCAAGAATTGATTGGCAATCTTCACTTGAAACTTCAATACCAGTCAAACGAATTACTTCAGAAACCGGGAAATCAATAATCAGGTTTGGTTTTGGAATTTCACCAACAATTAATGGTTCAGAAGCTTCACCGCCACACAGCTCCATTACCAGATTTGTACCGTGGTACAGACCCGATTCCATGAAGGATGGATCAACCCCGCGCTCAAAACGATAGCGTGCATCTGTGTTAATTCCCAAGTCACGTCCAGTGCGTGCAATATTGAGTGGATCCCACAACGCTGATTCAACCAATACATTTACAGTATCATCACCACAACCAGAAGCCTCGCCGCCCATAATGCCTGCAAGCGATTCTACGCCGTTGTCATCAGCAATTACGGTCATTTTGTCAGTTACTTTGTATTCCTTGCCATCAAGCGCCAAATAACTTTCACCGGCCTGCCCCCGCCTTACAACGAGATCACCCGCTACTTTATCAGCATCAAATACATGAAGTGGACGACCTAGATCATAGGTTACGTAGTTGGTTATATCGACCAGCGCAGAGATTGGACGAAGACCAATTGCCAGTAGCCGTTGCTGCATCCATTTTGGCGATGGTCCATTTTTTACACCACGTACAAGTTGCAATCCAAATGCGGGACACAGATCTTCTTCAGCCTTATCAAAATCCAGCTTCACATTTACAGGACATGTACCATTTCCTTTTGGTGCAGTAATTGAAACAGGCTTTACTTTTCCAAAGCCAGCTGCTTCCAAATCACGTGCAATACCAGCAACACCAAGTGCATCAGGACGGTTAGGTGTAATGCCAATTTCAATTACCGGATCATTCAGGCCAGCATAGGCGGCGAACAAACTTCCGATCTCAACATTATCTGGCAGATCAATAATATCATCGTGTTCATCAGACATTTCAAGCTCGCGCTCCGAACACATCATACCGCGGCTTTCAACACCCCTAATATTGCCAATTGATAGGGTTAGATCAATACCTGGAACGTAAGCGCCTGGTGCTGCAAATGCACCATACAGACCTGCACGCGCATTTGGCGCACCGCAGACCACCTGCACTGGATCACCTTCTCCAGTATCAACCGACAAGACCTGGAGCTTATCTGCATCCGGGTGCTTTTCTGCGCTTAAAACCTTTGCAATCTTGAACGGTTCAAACTGGGACTTGTCGTCCAATTCTTCGACTTCAAGACCGATCAGCGTTAGCTTCTCGACTATTTCTTCAAGGGTTGCGTCCGTTTCAAGATGATCTTTCAACCATGACAATGTGAATTTCATAATTCTGGTCCGTGCTAGTCTTGTCTTTATTATTCAGGTCGGGGATAAGACGTTTCGTTAAATTTTGGGAGATCGTCTGTCAGCGACAGCCAATCAAGTTTCTCGTGATGATAGGAATGATGTTCTGGCGGAAATGCGGAACGATCTGCCATGAAACCAATATAAAAGAATACCACTTCAGGTAACTCATCGTCGGTGTAGGCAACTGGTGAACCGCATGATTTACAAAATAATCGTGCAAACTGTCCATTACGCCATTCAGATAAAGTCTTTCGTGTTTCCCAATTAAATTGCTTTTTTTCAAAGCCTGCAAAGGATACAACAGGAGCGCCATTCGAACGACGGCAATCATCGCAATGGCAATAGCCCGCAAAACAGGTCTTGCCAGTTGCTTTAATTGCAACGCCACCACAGCGGCATGATCCAAGATGCTCACTCATGCCTGCACCTTAATCATTTTTGTTGTCTCATATCTTTCCAAATCATCGGATAAGGCCAACCAGTTCAGCTGCTGTCCTTCAAACGAATGATAAGTCGGCGGAAAGTTTTCCAGATCATCCATGAATGCAGTGTAGAAAAAAATATGGTTCGGTGCGCTTTCATGTTCCTGTGCAACAGGTGTTCCGTATTGATTGCAGAAGGTACGTGTACAGGTTCCTTTTACAAATTCACCGAGGCTCTCTTTTGCTTCCCAGACAATTGAATTACGCAGCATGCCGACAGAAGCAATCACGGGAGCGCCTGATGATCTGCAGCAATCATCGCAGTGACAATAGACGCTGATTTCCGGTTCTGCCTGAACCGAAATCACAACACCTCCACATCTGCAATGTCCGCGATGAGAAATCATTTTTTTGGCGCCCGTTTTTTGGGTGCAGATTTACGAGTTGAAGGTTTGCGAGCAGGCTTTTTGCGTTTAGCTGCTGCGCGCACTTTCTTGCGTGTTTTTAACTCGTCGAAAATCACGAACCCGATCTTTGCACCATCATCAAGCTCATCTTCCTGGTTTTCAGACTTAACTGCGGCCTTGGTGAAGGTGAGCGACATTTGCTCCACATGTTGAACAACAGAAACTGGCGAATTATCGGCCGGATTTAAGCCATCAATGCGCATAAGGTCCCCATCGATAGGCATAATGCCTAAAACCTTGATCGGTCCCATCGAAGAAAATGTCACCACTTCAAGTTGTTCCACTTTGGGATCAAGTTGCTTGCGCATTGCGAAAATTTGTTTTGCCACTGATTGAGCAGCTGCTTCAGCGCCATTATCGCAAGCCGTTTTGTTCCATTCCGCTTCTTTGGGCGGATTTTTTATCATGGCTGCAAAATCGCCTTTTAAAAGTGCTGCGTCTGAAAACTGTGTCATTGTGAGAGCCCTCCAAACAAGGTTGGTAGATCAAGCGGACGGAAGCCGTAATGCTTCATCCAGCGTACATCTGCATCGAAGAATGCGCGTAAATCCGGCATGCCGTATTTCAACATGGCAATGCGATCAATACCGATGCCCCAAGCAAACCCCTGGTAGACATCAGGATCAAGTCCGCCAGCGCGCAGAACATTTGGATGCACCATGCCGCAACCCAATATTTCCATCCAGTCAGTGCCTTCTCCAAATTTTACTTCATTGCCAGAACGGTCGCACTGAATGTCCGCTTCAAGAGATGGTTCAGTAAACGGGAAGAATGATGGACGGAAACGCATGTTAACGTTATCAACCTCAAAGAAACTTTTACAGAACTCTTCCAGAACCCATTTTAGGTTTGCAATGTTTGATTTCTTATCAACCACCAAACCTTCGAGCTGATGGAACATTGGGGAATGCGTTGCGCCTGCATCGCAGCGATATGTTTTACCTGGAATGATAATGCGAATTGGCGGTTCTTGGTTTTCCATGGTGCGGATTTGAACAGGCGAAGTATGCGTTCGTAATACTTTACGCTCACCTTTTTCGTCTTCCTGCATGAAAAACGTATCGTGCATCTCTCGTGCCGGATGACCTTCGGGGAAATTCAGGGCCGTAAAGTTATAATAGTCTGTTTCAATCTCCGGCCCTTCGGCAGCCGAAAAACCCATATCCGCAAAAATTGCAGTAATCTCGTCCATGACTTGAGAGATTGGGTGAATGCGGCCTGCCTCAGATGGCGATTGGCGAACCGACAATGTCACATCGGTTTTTTCCGATGCCATGCGAATTTCCATCGTCGCACGCTTCAAGACATCTTTACGTACGTTGATTGCCTTGGTGACCTCAGCTTTTAAAGCGTTCAACGCCGGACCTTGAACTTTTCGCTCTTCATCCGTCATCTTGCCCAAGGTCTTCATCACATCCGAGATGGAACCTTTTTTGCCTAGCGAAGCAACCCGAACAGCCTCTAGAGCTGCCTCGTCAGAAGCTTGCGCAATATCGGCCCGAATAGCGGTTTCTAGTTCTGCAATATCAGTCATGTTTTTTCTTTAACTTCTGTCTTTGTCTTAGTGCTGTGATTCTAAGTCTTGGATTTAAGCTTTAGCCCAAAATAAAAAACCGCACCAGCTTGTTAGCCAACGCGGTTTCGAATTAATTGAAAAGTTATGAAACCCGCTGATTATTTAACAGCGCCTTCAAATTCATTTTCTGTGTGATTTTTAAAATAAGCCAAAGCTTCTTTTGCTTTTGCTACCATTGCAGCAAATGCTTGCGGCTCATGAATAGCAATGTCTGAAAGAACCTTGCGGTCAACTTCAATACCCGATTTTGTAAGTCCGTCTACAAGACGCGCATAAGTAAGACCGTGCTCACGTGCTGCAGCGTTGATACGCTGAATCCACAATGAACGGAAATTACGCTTGCGGGTTTTGCGGTCACGGTATGCGTATTGACCAGCTTTTTCTACAGCCTGACGTGCAACACGAATTGTGTTCTTACGTGCGCCATAATAGCCTTTTGCTTTTTTTAGTACTTTTTTGTGTTTTGCGTGTGAGGTAACACCGCGTTTTACTCTAGCCATGATTTATGCTCCTGAAACTTTAATAGCGCTTACTTCGAGTAAGGCATGAATTGCTTGACGATTCTTGCATCTGCATCACAAAGCACCATGGTGCCGCGTGCATTACGCAAAAACTTGTTGGAACGTTTGATCATACCGTGCTGTTTACCAGCACCTGCAGCTTTTACTTTACCGCTGGCTGTCGTTTTAAAGCGTTTTTTCACGCTTGATTTGGTCTTCATCTTGGGCATTTTGCTCTCCTTAGTTAAAATACCAGAACATGTTCTGGAAAATCAAAAGCCCCGCTGACCAAAGCGGAGCTTCGCGTTAAGATCGACATGGCATGCCCTGCCAGACGATCAATAATGTGCATAAAGCCTAAATTGCCTGCATTTGCAAGCAAAAACGACTCATTTTTAGCGAGATTTATGTCCCCAAAACCAGTTTCCAGTTTTGGGTGCCATGCATTACTTTATCGGTGAAACGACCATCATCATTTGACGGCCTTCAAGTTTGGGCTCTGCCTCAACTTTGGCGATATCGACCAATTGCTCTTTGACTTTGACCAGCAGTTGCATGCCAAGTTCCATGTGAGCCATTTCGCGGCCTCTGAAACGAAGCGTGACCTTGACTTTGTCGCCCTCACCCAAAAACTTTTCTACTGCGCGCATCTTCACGTCATAATCATGCGTATCAATATTTGGACGCATTTTGATTTCTTTGACGGATTGCGTTTTCTGTTTTTTGCGTGCTTCAGCAGCTTTTTTCTGGGCCTGGAACTTATATTTACCAAAATCCAGAATTTTACAGATTGGCGGATTGTTGTTTGGGGAAATTTCTACAAGATCTAAACCTTGCTCAACAGCAAGTTCTCTAGCTCTTTCGATGGAAACTGTGCCGTGGTTTTCACCTTCAGCATCAATGAGTTGCACTTCTGTTGACAAAATGTCTTCGTTTGAACGTGGCCCACCTTTTTGGGGCGCTTGTGCTCTATGTGGTCTGCGAATGGTCGTATTCTCCTGAATAGTTTTTGTTATCTTCTGCGTATTTTTTGAAGATGATGCATCCATTAGCATGATTCAATTCAAAAATCATGTATTTTTCTTGTTCAAGTTTAATAGAACGTCAACTCGGGATAAGGGCTGTATTTCCGATTGATTTGAGGTTGATTGATGG
>JAALLB010000088.1 GCA_011087745.1 Hyphomicrobiales bacterium
TTTCGTATCATATCACACCAAAACATTCGGGTTTTGGAGTAGGATGGGTATAAGAGAATTTATTGCACCCTAAAGGCAGAGTGCTATATAACCCTGCTAGTATATTCATCAGGACCTTTAATCATGGCTAAATTTTCTGCCTTTGCAGTTGCAAAAGAAGCAATGCGTTCCAACAAGGGTTGGGAAAAACAGTGGGGAAACCCTGAGCCACGCTCAAGTTACGATGTAATTATCGTCGGCGCTGGCGGGCATGGGCTTGCAACTGCTTATTATCTTGCAAAAGAACATGGAATTACAAACGTAGCGGTACTTGAAAAAGGCTGGCTAGGTGGTGGTAACACGGGTCGTAACACCACGATTATCCGTTCCAACTATCTTTATGATGAATCTGCTGGCATGTATAATCATGCGATCAATCTTTGGGAAAATCTTTCTCAAGAATTAAATTACAACATCATGTTCTCACAGCGCGGCGCAATGATGATGGCGCACAACGTCCATGATGTTCAGGTATTCCAACGTCATGTGCATGCAAATCGCCTGAATGGCGTCGACAATAAATGGCTAACACCCGAAGAAGCCAAAGCATTTTGTCCGCCGCTTAGCATTTCAAAATCTGCCCGTTACCCGGTTATGGGCGCTGCACTTCAAAAACGTGGCGGCGTTGCTCGTCATGATGCGGTTGCCTGGGGCTATGCACGCAAAGCATCTGAAATGGGTGTTCACATCATTCAGCAATGTGAGGTTAAAGGCATCAACCGCAACGCAAAGGGCGCGGTTACCGGTGTTGAAACATCGCGTGGTACCATTGGTGCGAAACAAGTGGGTGTTGTTGCAGCAGGCCATACATCAGTTTTGATGGAGATGGCTGGCGTGCAAATGCCACTTGAAAGCTATCCGCTACAGGCGCTTGTATCCGAGCCTGTAAAACCAATTTTCCCGTGTGTGGTGATGTCCAATACTGTGCATGCCTATATTTCTCAATCCGACAAGGGTGAGTTGGTCATTGGTGCCGGGACTGATCAATATACGTCCTATTCACAAACTGGCGGTCTTCACATTGCAACCCATACGCTGGAAGCTATATGCGAAATGTTCCCGATTTTCGGGCGTATGAAAATGCTTCGCTCGTGGGGCGGCATTGTGGACGTAACGCCAGATCGATCTCCAATTGTTGCAAAGACGCCTGTAAAGGGACTTTATGTGAACTGTGGCTGGGGAACTGGCGGGTTTAAAGCAACGCCTGGTTCAGGCAACGTTTTTGCCCATACCATTGCAAAAGACGCACCTCACAAAATCAACGAAGGCTTGCATCTTGAGCGTTTCAGAACTGGCCGTCTGGTCGATGAAGCTGCTGCTGCAGCCGTGGCGCATTAAAGGATACCATCATGCTACTTATTCACTGTCCTTACTGCGAAAAAGACCTCCCGGAAACTGAGTTTCACGGCGAAGGTGAAGCGCATATTGATCGCCCAACCAACATGGCTGATATTTCTGATGCGGAATTTGAGAAGTTTTTCTTTATCCGTGAAAATCACAAAGGCATTGTGTTTGAGCGTTGGCGTCACCTGCATGGATGTGGCCGTTTCTTTAATGCGGTGCGCCACTCGGTTTCTGACAAATTTATCATGACCTATAAGGCTGGCGTGAAAAAACCAAAGCCAACAAAAAAAGACATTGAAGCGGTGCTTCCTCCGGCAAAATCCACGCCTGCAAATGAACCCATTTATGCAGACGCTGTTAAGGGTAAAAAGTAATGAGCGGCTCTACTCCAAACACAGGTGCAAATCGTATTGCGGGCAAGGGACGTTTGTCTCCAGCCAAAACCGTTTCGTTTACCTTCGATGGTAAATCCTACAATGCGTTGGAAGGAGATACACTTGCATCCGCACTGCTGGCAAATGGGGTTCACCTTGCAGGGCGTTCTTTCAAGTATCACCGTCCGCGCGGTATTTTGGGCGCAGGATCTGAAGAACCAAATGCGCTGATTGACATTTCGCGTGATAGCGCCCGACGTCAGCCTAATATTCGGGCAACCGTTCAACCCGTATTCGACGGGATGATTGCTAAAAGTCAAAACCGTTTCCCGTCACTCTCATTTGATGTTGGTGCAATAAATGATGGCATGGGCCGTTTCTTCTCGGCTGGGTTTTACTATAAAACCTTCATGTGGCCGCAAAAGGCCTGGGATTCTGTTTATGAACCCTTTATTCGCAAAGCGGCGGGCCTTGGCGAATCTCCCGATGAAGCTGATCCAGATCATTATGCAAACAGATTTGCCCATTGTGATGTATTGATCGTCGGCGCTGGTGCAGCAGGCCTTCAAGCGGCGCTTGTTGCAGGAAAATCCGGCAAACAAGTCATTATTTGTGATGAGCAGGAAGAGATGGGCGGAGCGTTGTTATCGGATGCTACGTCAAAGATCGATGGCAAGCCAGCCGCTGAATGGGCAGATGATGCAAAAGCAAAACTGGCACAGATGGATAACGTAACAGTTCTTCCACGCACAACTGCCTTTGGATATTATAATCATAATATGGTTACGCTTACCGAGCTTGTAACCGAGCATATAGCGAACCCTGATCCTGATCTTCCGCGTGAACGCTGTTGGCAGGTTCGAGCAAATAAAGTTGTTTTGGCGACCGGCGCAATTGAGCGTCACATCGTTTTCCCGGACAATGACCGTCCAGGTATCATGATGGCTTCTGCTGCGCAGACCTATCTTAATCGATATGGTGTTGCTGTTGGCCGCAATGTTGCGGTTTATACCTCGTGTGACAGTGCGTATTCTGTAGCATTTGATCTAAAACGTGCTGGTATCGAAATTCCGGCAATTATTGATATGCGAGAGACAATTGACCAAGCATTGCTGAGTGAAGCCGAAGAATTGGGTATTCGGGTTCTTAAAGGATTTGCGGTTGTTGGCACCAAGGGGCGTCTGCGCGTTAAAGAGATTGCAGTGCAACCTGTAAATGGTGAAAATGTTGAGCATTTTGCCATTGATTGCTTGTTGATGGGAGGAGGGTGGACACCTTCTGTGCATTTGTTCTCCCAATCCAGAGGCCGTGTGAAATTTGATGACGAAACGGGTACGTTCCTTCCAGATATTTATACCGAAGACTGTATCAGTATTGGGTCATGTAATGGCACGCATGATTTGTCTTCTGCGATGGCTGAAGCATCCGCTGCTGCAAAAGATGCAGTTGGTGGAAAAGCGCCAAAGGCAGTGAAAGTTGCTGATGGGCCCCGCATGAGCGGTTTCCATATTGGTTCGGCCAAAGGGGCGGGACCAGAAGATTTTACCAAGGCGTTTATTGATTACCAAAATGATGTGACTGCAAAAGATGTTCGTCTTGCTGTACGCGAGGGTTTTCATTCAATCGAACATGTTAAGCGTTATACGACTACTGGTATGGCATCTGATCAGGGTAAAATGTCAAATATGCATGGACTTGCAATTGCGGCTGAAGCTCTGGACAAACCCATTCCGGAAGTTGGACTGACAACGTTCCGTTCGCCTTATACACCGGTTACTTTTGGTACTTTGGTTGGACATAACAAAGGTGAATTGTTTGATGTGACCCGAAAGACGCCAATGCATGATTGGCATGTGGAGAATGGCGCTGACTTTGAAGATGTGGGCAACTGGAAACGCGCCTGGTATTATCCTCAAGCCGGGGAAGATATGCATGCAGCGGTGAACCGTGAGTGTAAGGCAACGCGTGAAGCGGCTGGTATCTTTGATGCATCAACACTTGGTAAAATCGAAGTTGTAGGTCCTGACGCAGTCAAGTTCATGAACATGATGTACACCAATCCTTGGGATAAACTTGGTGTTGGTCGGTTGCGTTATGGGATCATGTGTCGTGAAGACGGTTTCATTTATGATGATGGTGTTGTTGCGCGTCTTGCGGAAGATCGCTTCCATGTGACAACAACAACTGGCGGTGCACCGCGTGTTCTTAACATGATGGAAGATTATCTTCAGACTGAATTTCCAGAGTGGAAAGTCTGGTTAACTTCAACTTCTGAGCAATGGGCCGTGATTGCCGTGCAGGGACCGAAGGCACGCGAGATTATCGAACCCCTTGTTGAAGGCATTGATCTTTCCAACGAAGCGCTTTCGCATATGAGTGTTAGTGAAGGAAAAATCTGCGGCGTTCCTACGCGCTTGATGCGTATGTCGTTTACAGGTGAAACCGGTTTTGAGATTAACGTTCCTGCTGATTATGGCCGTAAGGTCTGGGAAGCAATTTATGAACTTGGTAAGCCATTGGGTATGACGCCATATGGCACAGAGGCCATGCATGTGCTTCGCGCAGAAAAAGGCTACATTATCGTGGGTCAAGATACCGATGGTACGGTAACACCACACGATGCAAATGTTGGTTGGGCGATTGGCAAGAAGAAGACTGATTTTGTTGGCATTAAGGGACTGCAACGTCCTGATCTGGTTGCTGAAGGTCGACGTCAACTTGTTGGACTAAAGACAATGGATCCAAAGATTGTGTTGGAAGAGGGTGCACAGGTTGTGGATGATCCGAACCACGCGATACCAATTCCAATGATTGGTTTTGTAACTTCATCTTATTGGTCTGAATGCTTGGACAAATCAATTGCGATGGTGCTAATTGAAAATGGTCACAATCGCCTAGGTGAAACAGTGCATATTCCGATGCCTGATGAAATTATCAAGGCAGAGATTTGCTCACCCGTTTTCTATGACCCTGAAGGAGGCCGCACAAATGGCTAATGCAGAACGCATTCATCCACTTGATGCTCGCGTATTTGGCGGCAATGGTGTTGTTTTAAATCCCGTTGAAGCTCGTGAGCGTATTTCACTTCGTGCTGACGATAAGGCAATTGCTGGCCTGGGTAAGGCAATAGGTCTAACCCTGCCGAAAAAGCCAGGAAAGACCATTTCAAAGGGTGAGGTTTCTGCTCTTTGGATTGGCCCCGATGAGTGGCTGATAATTGCTGCAGAAGGGTCTGATGTTGAGACTAAATTGAACAAGGTCAAGACTGGGCTTTATTCAGTTGTTGCCGTAAATCATCGCAATACAGCAATTGTGGTATCCGGTATTAATGCCGTTAATGCACTAAATGGTGGCTGCCCGCGTGATTTGTCCTTGGAGGCATTTCCGGTTGGGGATTGTAGTCGTACCATCATTGGTAAAGCAGAAGTGGTTTTGTGGCGATTGGCTGAAGATAGTTTTCATGTCGAATGCTGGCGTTCATTTTCAGATTATGTTTGGAAATATTTGTCTGATTCCGCAAAGTCTGCTTAAACGTCTGACATTCCCCTAAAGCCGTGTTATTTCTCTGTTAAGTGATTCTTGAGAGATGCGCATTGTCCCATATCAATAGACTAGTTCTGAATTTCCCTGGTTTTGAAACAACAGATGCCGTTCACCAGATCGAACGGCTGTCTGCTGGTGGTCAAAAGACCGGAAAGCTTTGGGGCTTTGATCTGGATGTTGGGAAGATTGCTTCAAAGAGCCAAAATCATAGAACTTCCATAGAATTTAGCTCGCAGGCTAAAGAGTGGACAGCCAAGACAACGTATATTCAATTCTCGTGGGACGACATCATTAGCAAATATGAAAGCATGCCTTATCCGCAGAGCTTCTTTGCCAATTTTCCCAAGTATCTGTTGTTTTTCCTGGATGGCTCTGTTCGTAAATATGCAAAAGCAAGTAAACGATATTGGGGTTTTACAATTTACCCCATGTTGTTGATGATTGTTTTTGCAATTTTTTCATGGTTCTTAATGGATTTCACCATTGGTCAATACGGACTTCATTGGGGCATGACAGCCATTGCAGCTTTTGTACTTTTTTTGGGCCTTTGCAGGTTTCTTGGTGACAAAGTCTACATGAATTTGTCAATCAACGATTGGGGGTTTGCGCGCGACTTGGTCACGCTAAGTAATCCAGAGATTGTAAAAAGAAATGCGCTCTTTGCAGATCATTTGATAAAAGAAATTACCGCTTCCAAACATGATGAAATTATTATCGTGGGGCATAGTTTTGGTTCAGTTTGGGCAGTTTCAGCTTTGGCGATTGCGCTGGAGAAAAAGCCAAACCTTCTTAAGAACAAACGTGTTACTTTCCTGGCACTTGGATCTAGCTTGCTTAAAATTGCCCTGGTGAAAAAGGCAAAGTACTTCGATAAATTTGTGAAACTTGTTTTGGCAGAGAAGAATTTGCTTTGGCATGAGATTCAAACAAAAACTGATTTTATTTCGTTTTATAAAACCGAGCCTTTTGAACCCATGAAAATCGTTGAAACGGTATGTGATGTGATTGTATCACGTGTCAATTTTAAACATGCACTTTCACCGCAACGCCATTCAAAAATGAAAAAATCAATGTATCTTGCGCACCGGCAATATATTCTTTATGCCGACAAGAGAATGCATCATGATTTTCAATTGCGAGTTTTTGGCCCATTTTATGCCGATGAATTGGCTAGGGATCCATATCTGTTTGAAAACAACAATCTCTTATCTGAAGCGATGGACTAATAGCTATGACATTAGACTTGGAATTTACTGCAAAGATAATTTGGGTTTTGTTTATCGTTGGATGGGGCGTTATTCGCTATAAACCGAATATAAAATCGCGACGGGTTGCAAAATCAGTTGTTTCCAGAATTTTTAAAGAACGCTTTTCGATGATCATCTCATCTTTTGGTCTTGGATATATTCCAGCGGTTTGGATATTTACAGATTACCTGGATAGTTTTGATTATTCCCAAAATATCGCTCTCATGGTGATAGGTGCCCTGTTGTTGGTTGTTTCGTTGCGTTTGTTCCGGCTGACCCATAAGGCATTGGGAAAAATGTGGTCGCATAGTCTGGATCTTCGCGAGGGTCATCAACTTGTAACTTCTGGAATCTATGAAAAAGTTCGGCACCCGATGTATACTGCCTTTTGGGTCTGGGCGATTGGCGCTGCGTTTTTACTACCAAATTGGATCGCAGGCTTTTCTGGACTTGTTGGGTTTGGGACCTTATTTTTCCTTCGAGTGGGACAAGAAGAAGCCATGATGAAGGCAGAATTTGGTGAAGAGTATGAGGCATATATGCAACGTACAGATAAGGTTTTTCCAAAAATCTATTGATAGAATTACAAACCTGATAATATGAACACAGAAGGCGTGTATCATTCATGCAGCGTAACTGCCCAGCTACCCCACCACGGGATTTTTAGTCGACGGTCAATCATCTTA
>JAALLB010000089.1 GCA_011087745.1 Hyphomicrobiales bacterium
AGCTCATCCTCAATCTCAGGATAAGATGATTGACCGTCGACTAAAAATCCCGTGGGGGGTAGCTGGGCAGTTACGCTTGATCTTTCTACCAAATATCCACGAAACCAAAAAAGCCATCGCGATGATTATCAACGCAATGGCCAAAAAAATTGAAATCGTACTTTCCATCAAGCTTCAGAATGTTTGTCAGGAATTACCGCTATTGCTGATATTTCAACTAATAGTCTCTCATCGACCAAACCGGCAACTCGCACTGCTGTACTGGCGGGTCCATGCTCTAGTGAAAAGGCTTCTTTTCGAGCACTGCAGATTGCTTCGTAGTCATCCTGGTTGGTGTAAAAAACATTGACTGAAATAATATCATCAATAGTTCCGCCAGCTGATTTGATGATTTTTTCTATGCTGGCAATTGCGTATTTGGTTTGTGCCCTGGCATCACCAACACCGACAATATTTCGACTTTCATCCCATGCAACCTAGCCGGAAATATGCAGTCTTTTGCCATCCGGTTCCACCACACCGTGGTGGAACGGGAAATCAGGGCTAGGCCACATGCCATCAGGATTTAGACGGGAGGCCTTGGCCATTTATATTAGTTTGCCCATTGCAACAGCTGTGTCTGACATGCGGTTTGAAAAACCCCACTCGTTGTCATACCAGGTTAGGATGCGAACAAGATTGCCATCCAATACTGTTGTTTGATCTTCAGCAAAGTTTGAAGAATGCGGGTCGTGGTTGAAATCCATTGAAACCAATGGCTCCGTCACGTAATCCAAAATGCCTTTAAGCTCACCTTCAGATGAAGCCTTGATTGCAGCATTTACTTCTTCAACAGTTACATTGCGCTTTGGTACAAACTTCAAATCTACTACAGAAACATTTGGTGTTGGTACGCGGATTGAAGATCCGTCAAGCTTGCCAGCAAGATCAGGCAATACAAGGCCAACAGCCTTGGCAGCACCTGTTGATGTTGGGATCATTGACATTGCTGCTGCACGACCACGGTATAGGTCCTTGTGCATTGTATCCAATGTAGGCTGGTCACCAGTGTATGAGTGAATTGTTGTCATGTAGCCTTTTTCGATGCCGAAGGCATTGTTCAAGACATAAGCAACTGGTGCAAGGCAGTTTGTTGTACAAGAAGCGTTAGAAACAACCAGATCATCGCTTTTCAGAACATCGTGATTTACGCCGTATACGATTGTAGAAATGTCTGATCCGCCTGGTGCAGAAATCAATACGCGTTTTGAACCGTTTTCAAGGTGCTGGCTTGCGCCGTCTTTGCTTGCAAAAAAACCTGTACATTCCATTGCAATGTCAACGTCACTCCAAGGAAGTTCTTTTGGATCGCGAATTGCTGTTACGCGGATTGGACCTTGGCCCACATCCATTGTGTCACCACTTACAGTAACAGTGCCAGGGAACTTGCCATGTACTGAATCGTATCGCATTAGGTGTGCGTTCGTTTCAACAGGACCAAGATCGTTGATTGCAACAACTTGAATGTCTGTGCGTCCTGATTCAATGATTGCACGAAGAATGTTACGGCCGATGCGGCCAAATCCGTTAATACCGACTTTTAAAGTCATATTTTCTTTCTCCAGTATAATTCGCGAAGCCTATTCGCTTGCGCTTTCAAGTTTTGCAGTTGCAGCTTCTACGACTGCATCTGCTGTTATGCCAAAATGTTCGAACAGTTGAGCAGCTGGTGCAGATGCTCCAAAACCATTCATGCCTACAAATGAACCATCTGATCCAATAAAGCGTTCCCAGCCTTGTTTAATTGCAGCTTCAACCGCAATTTTAACCGGTGCGTTGCCAATAATTGAATTTTGATAGTCCTGTGATTGTGCTTCAAATAATTCGAAACATGGAACTGATACAACACGCGTTGAGGTGCCAGCTTCCTCGAGTTGTTCTTGAGCGTTAAGCGCAATTTCGACTTCGGAGCCCGAAGCAAAGATTGTTACGCTTGCATCATCAGAAGCAGGTGACAATTCGTAGGCTCCCAAAGAACAAAGATTGTTTTCTGTGAACTCTGTGCGGACTGTCGGAAGCCCTTGACGGGTAAGTGCGATGGCACTTGGTGTCTTTTGTGCTTCCATTGCAATCTGCCAACATTCTGCTGTCTCAACAGTGTCTGCCGGGCGGAATACATACAGATTTGGAATCGCACGCAGGGCCGCCATGTGCTCAACAGGTTGGTGTGTTGGGCCATCTTCACCAAGCCCGATTGAATCATGCGTTAGGACATGAATGACACGGATGCCCATAAGAGCTGCCAGGCGAATGGATGATCGACAATAATCTGAGAATATCAGGAAGCCGCCAGAATATGGAATGAGCCCGCCATGGAGGGCCATGCCGTTCATTGCAGCTGCCATGCCGTGTTCGCGAATGCCGTAATGGATAAAGCGACCTGAATAATCACTAGCTGACAGTATTTCTGTTTGGCTCGTTTTGGTATTGTTTGAACCGGTCAGATCAGCAGAGCCGCCAACTGTTTCAGGTACAACACCATTGATGACTTCAAGAACAGCTTGAGAAGATTGGCGGGTTGCCATCTTCGGTTGATCTTTTGCCAGCTGTTTTTTCATTTTGAGAATTGCAGCACCGAGGTCAGATGAGACATCACCTCTCATGCGGCGTTCAAATTCACCTTTTAATTCCGGGTCAACGTTTTCAAAACGTTTTTCCCAGGCTTTGTGCTCTTTGCAGCAAGTAAGGCCGGCAATGCGCCAGTCGTCCAGAATTTCTGCGGGAACTTTAAACGGTTCTGCATCCCAACCAAGGGCTTCTCTTGTTAGCGCAATTTCATCAGCACCGAGTGGAGCACCGTGTGCCTTTGATTTGCCGGCTACATTTGGCGAACCAAAACCAATTGTCGTCTTACAAGAAATCATCGTTGGCTTGTCGCTCTTTTGAGCTTTCTCGATGGCTTCTCCAATTTCATCGTGGTTGTGGCCATCAATATGAATTGTGTTCCAGCCTGAAGCTTTAAAGCGGGCAATTTGGTCGGTCGAATCGGTCATGGAAATTGGACCATCGATCGAAATCGAGTTGTTGTCCCAAAAAACGATTAGCTTATTCAATTTTAAATGACCAGCAAGTGTAATTGCTTCCTGGCTGATGCCTTCCATCAAACAGCCATCACCTGCAAGGCAATAGGTGTAGTGATTACTTAGGTCGTCGCCAAAGTCAGCGTTCATTTTGCGCTCGGCGATTGCCATGCCAACAGCATTACCAATACCCTGGCCTAATGGACCGGTCGTGGTTTCAATACCTGCAGCGTGGCCATATTCCGGGTGACCTGCCGTATTTGAACCAAGTTGGCGGAAATTTTTAATTTGATCGATGTCGATGTCTTCATACCCCAAAAGGTAAAGCAGCGAATAAAGCAACATCGAACCATGGCCTGCAGAAAGGACGAAGCGATCCCGGTCTGGCCAATGCGGATGTTTCGCATCAAAACTCATGTATTTCGTGAATAACACAGTCACAATATCAGCTGCACCCATTGGTAGGCCAGGGTGGCCCGAGTTTGCTGCTTGTACTGCGTCGATTGAGAGAAAACGAATGGCGTTTGCCATATCGTTGGAGGAATTCTTCTTGTTCATGCTATCTCGCAGGATATGAATGTCAGGGATGGTAATTTAGCGCCCAAATTAAACCAAATATCAGGCATTACCTAGCTCGGGCGAACACTTATCATTTGCGGCGTAAGAGTCAATGGAGCCAAAGGGTCAACTTGGGGGCAAATTGTCAAATATTGTAGCAGTTTGTGATCAGGCCACTTGGGGGTAACCCTAATCTATGATTGACGTTTACTTCGAGTATTGCCTAATAATTACCTTCTAAGTGCTTGTCATGGCGGCGATTCGTGTATTTTTGAGCACGGATTTCAGGGGCTATTTTTTTACAGATGTCTGATTTTGTTGGATTTCTGAATTAACGAGTAAAGGTTTTGAGTCAATATGCCTGATAATAATCCGCTTGCTGATGCGTTTTCACAGCTAAATTCAGCCTTGGAAAGACTAGAAAAAGCAGTTGATGCAAGAGTTAAGCGCGAATCTGCGCTTGGGGATGCAGAAGCTGAAGTTCAACGTATGGGTTCAGATCGCGCCAGATTGGCTAAATCTCTTGATTCAGCTCAGGAACGCGCTCAGCAACTTGAACATGTTAACAAGGAAGTTTCGCGCCGCCTTGTTGATGCCATGGAATCAATACGTGGTGTTGTTGAGCAAAAGCAGATCTAGGAGTGAGGTAATTGCCAAGCGTAAATGTAACCATAAACGGCAAAAACTACCGTATGGCCTGCGATGAAGGGCAGGAAGAGTATCTTGTTGCCCTTGCCGCTAAATTTGATGGATTTGTCGATCAGCTCAAAGGCTCTTTTGGTGAAATTGGTGATCAGCGATTGACGGTGATGGCCGGTGTGATGGTTACTGATAAAGTTGATGAGCTGGAAGAGAGAATTTCAAAACTCGAAGCTGAACTTACCAAAGTTAAAGAAAGCAAAGCAATTGCTTCCCGACAAAAACAAGCTGGCGATGATGATCTTGCGAAAGGTATCAAAGTGGCCGCGAAGAAAATTGAGCAATTGAGCTTGAAACTATCTTGAAGCGCAGGACAATATTTTAGCGTTTCAGATGTTTCTTAAAAAACCTATCATTGCTGCAGTGCTTTTTCGCAAGGCTTCAGGATTGCCGCCAACCTTATGCCCTTTGTAGGTAACAACAGGAATATCCAGATCAAAAGAATGCACTGCATTGGGGTATACAGTAACAGTCAGGTTTGGACTATGTCCTTCTCTATTTTTGCAATCGGCAGGCGGGGTCCAATCGTCGTCGGCGCCAGATAACACCAATAACGGCAATGTGGGTTTTGTGGGCACGACACCGCACCAGGGGTAATAGGCTGTGATTGCGCGTATTATTCCTGTCTTTTTTGTTAAGGTGGCAACGGTGCTGCCGCCGTTACTTCTTCCCATCAGAAAAACGTTATTACTATCGATGTCTTTTTGGTTTTCTAAAAACTTTACCGCATCAAGGGTATCCTGGGCACGGTAAACGCGTGCACTGGCTAATCGACTTATCCTTTCACAGACCCAGCCGCCGCTGTTTTTTCTCGGGCTAAAACTGTCCAATATAAGGGTAGCAAATCCGTTTTGGTTTAGTTTGGAGGCATGTTTACGCATGCTCTTTTTAACAATAGGCTCCAGTCCGCTGCAACCATGTAGAAGAACGACAACAGGATGCGAGCCATTGGTTTTTGGAAAACTTAACTCGCCAACAAGTATCACTTCCTTTCCGCTGTAGGTTGATGTTGCTTTGAACTCAACATTTTCAGCAGCTGAAGCTTGGATACAATAGCTTGTTATAGCTAAAAATATAGCTGCGGTGAGCTTGGGAAGGTTGGAATATATTCGCATTTAAATTGTTCCAAATGTTAATGATACAATACTAGCAAATGTTTGCCAAAAGGCTTATATCAATTTCAGCGTTTCTGCTTGGTTCGATAAGACTCACTATTCTTGGGGCCTTACGTATTCCTTAGGGAGCTGTCACTGATTAGGCTCGTGGGTTTTTTCATACGGCGCCCACCTACATAGTAGGTTTCCCGGATTGTTAACAGTCTACCGGCCATGGTGGTGCGCTACTTATTTTTATATGAAGTTCCGCAGGTAAATCTGGCTGTCAGTTTTAGTGGGGTTTCTTTTAGATGACGCTTGGATATGGACGAACAAAAACTCAAAGCTGAATTGCGGAGTGCCGCACTTGCAAGACGTGATGCGATTGCACCTGACACCCGTATTGAAAAAGCGCTTGATGCAACTGCGCATGGCGTTGAGCATATTGAGTTTAATGCGGGAACAATTGTTTCCGGTTTTTTCCCAATTCGTTCAGAAATTGATCCTCGTCCCTTGATGGATGAGTTTCGCAAGCTTGGCGCACGACTTTGTCTGCCCGTGGTGATGGATAAGACAACGATTGTTTTTCGGGAACTTGTTCGTGGCGCAGAACTTGTTGATACGGGATTTGGCACAAGGGGTCCGGGTGAAGATGCGGAAGTGCTTGATCCATCCTTGTTGATCATGCCGCTTTCTGTGTTTGATCTTTATGGCGGACGCATTGGCTATGGAGCAGGGCACTATGACCGGGCGATTGCCAAAATAATTGATAAAGGCATCAAACCACGGTTAATTGGAATGGCATTTGATTGTCAGCATGAAGAGCGTGTCCCGGTTGAAGCGCACGACCAACGCCTTGAAGCGATGTTGACGGAAAGCGGGTTTTATCCCGCAAAAGGTATTTAGTATGAGACTGCTTTTTCTAGGTGATATGGTTGGCAAGGTTGGCCGCGAGGCCGTCTACAACAAGCTACCTGGTCTTATCGAAAGTCAGAAGGCGGATTTTGTCGTTGTAAATGGTGAAAATGCTGCCAATGGGTTTGGTATTACCGAGAAAATCTTTCAGGAAACTCTTGATGCAGGTGCCGATGTTGTTACCACCGGCAATCACGTTTGGGATCAAAAGGAAGCGATTGGGTTGGCGGACCGTGAAGATCGTTTTTTGCGCCCGACCAATTTTCCGGCAGGAACAGCGGGTCGTGGTGCTTTTGTCTATGAAGCCAAAAATGGTGCCCGGGTCATGGTGATGAATATCATGGGCCGTGTTTTCATGCATCCGGATTTGGGTTGTCCTTTCACCAGCGTTGAAAAACATCTGGAAGGCGCTGATCTGGGTGGCAGTGTAGATGCGATTTTTATTGATTTCCACGCGGAAGCAACCTCAGAAAAGCAATGTTTTGCTCATTTTGTGGATGGCAAGGTCTCGGCGGTTGTTGGTACTCATACGCATGTCCCAACTGCGGACCATCAAATCTTAAATGGGGGCACCGCTTTTATGTCGGATGCTGGCATGTGTGGGGACTACGATTCTTCATTGGGTATGGAAAAAGAAGAACCAATCAATCGCTTTACCTCAAAAATGAACCGTAAACGCTTTGAACCTGCAACCGGTGAAGCGACAATTTCCGGTGTTGGAATTGAGATTGACGACAAGACAGGACTAGCCAATTCGATTAAGCCGCTACGTCTTGGTCCAAGATTAGATGAAGTTTTTCCGTGGTAATTTGTTTATCTGCAGGAAATAAATTTTAGTCTATACTCCGAGTCCTTGAAAATCTGATTATTTGGGGTTGACGTTTCAGGCTT
>JAALLB010000090.1 GCA_011087745.1 Hyphomicrobiales bacterium
AAAAACCCTTAACCGCACTTTCTCATTCAACGTTCGGTAACTTGGCAATACCGATTAATTCAATCGAGTTAAGTTAAAAGACGCTATGGACAGAAATCAGAATATACAAATAATACTGCGAATTACAGATCGAATTATTGGCCCGGACTTCGCCTAGAAAGCAGAAGTTCCGGGAAAGCCTATCCCTTGGCTGATTACAGGCATGACAATGCCTAACGAACAGGGTAAATCTCCAAACACAAGATTCTCTCCAGCCAGGCTGGATAACCAAACAAATACTTTTGATTTGTTTGAAAATAACAGCGAAGCAAACCCATTTGGTTTGTTTGCTTAAAAACGAAATGAAAATAACAGCGAAGCAAATCCTTCTGATTTGTTCGCCAATAAATGAAATGAAGAAAAATGACTGAAGAAACCACTTCTGAGCGTGACTATTCGAAGACGTTGAACCTCCCGAAAACAGAATTCTCGATGCGAGCAGGCTTGCCGAAGATGGAGCCGGAATTGATCGCAAAATGGGATGAAATGGATCTTTATAAAAGGCTTCGCGAGCAATCCAAAGGCCGCCCAAAATACGTCCTTCATGATGGCCCTCCTTATGCAAACGGCACATTGCACATTGGCCATGCCTTAAACAAGATTTTGAAAGATACCATCACCCGTTCATTTCAGATGCGCGGCTTTGATTCAAACTATGTCCCCGGTTGGGATTGTCATGGCCTGCCAATCGAGTGGAAGATCGAAGAGCAGTACCGCTCCAAGGGCAAAAACAAGGACGAAGTGCCAATCAACGAATTCCGTCAGGAATGTCGTGAATTTGCGGATCACTGGATTGGGGTTCAGTCTGAAGAGTTTAGGCGTCTGGGCGTAGAAGGTGATTTCGTAACGCCCTATAAAACCATGAATTTTCCGGCAGAAGCAAAAATCGCCGGCGAATTGCTCAAATTTGCAAAGTCCGGTCAATTGTATCGTGGCTCGAAGCCGATCATGTGGTCAGTTGTTGAACGCACTGCATTGGCAGAAGCCGAGATCGAATATGAGATGTATGAATCTGATACGGTTTGGGTGAAGTTTCCGATCGTCTCTGGTTCAGATGAACTCAAGGATGTACCCGTCGTTATTTGGACAACGACCCCGTGGACAATCCCAGGTAACCGGGCGATCTGTTATTCGCCCAAGATCAACTATGGCCTTTATGAAGTTACGTCAGCAGAAATGGAGTTTGGTCCTCAACCTGGTGACAAATTGATTTTTGCTGAAAAGCTTGCTCAGGAATGTTTTGAAAAAGCAAAGCTGGAGTTTAAGAAACTGCGTGATGTTACCGCTAATGAACTTGGCTCAGTAACGTGTGCTCACCCGCTACGCGGTTTTAACGATGCTTATGCATTTGATGTGCCGCTTCTAGATGGAGATCACGTCACTGATGATGCGGGTACCGGTTTTGTACATACTGCGCCCGGCCATGGTCGTGATGACTTTGAAATCTGGGTTGCGCGCCGCAACGACATTGAAGCCAAGGGCATTTCGTCTGAAATTCCTTTCACCGTTGCAGATGATGGTTCCTATACGGATGAAGCTCCAGGATTTGGTGACGCGCGCGTCATTGATGACAAGGGTAAAAAAGGTAAAGCCAATCAGGAAGTAATCACTGCTCTGATTGGCCAAAATAACCTCTTTGCCCGTGGCCGTGTAAAGCACGAATACCCACATTCATGGCGTTCAAAAAAGCCAATCATCTTTAGAAACACACCGCAGTGGTTTGTTTATATGGACAAGGATGGTGTCATTGGCGATGGTTCTTCAAGCAATATGGGTACCTTGCGCCAAACCTCTCTTGCTGCAATTGATGAAACCCGTTTAATGCCCGCTGCTGGCCAAAATCGCCTGCGTGCCATGATCGAGCAACGTCCAGATTGGGTATTGTCACGCCAGCGTGCCTGGGGTGTGCCAATTTGCGTTTTCCGCAATCCTGAAACCAATGAAGTAATTCCGGGTCCGGATTTCGAAAAATCAGATGAGTTGACACAAAGAATTAAACAAGCGTTCATTAATGAAGGTGCAGACGCATGGTTTGCCGATGGTGCCAGGGAACGGTTCCTCGATGGTATTGTGGAAAACCCTGCTGACTGGGAGCAGGTTCGCGATATTCTTGATGTTTGGTTTGACTCTGGTTCAACACACGCTTTCTGCCTTGAAGAACGCGAAGACTTAAAATGGCCAGCTGATTTATATCTTGAAGGGTCTGATCAGCACCGCGGCTGGTTCCACTCTTCCTTGCTGGAAGCCTGTGGCACGAGGGGTCGTGCGCCTTATGATACTGTTCTGACCCACGGTTTTGTCATGGCGGAAGACGGTACGAAAATGTCGAAGTCCAAGGGCAATATCGTGACACCGCAAGAGGTCATCAAACAATCTGGTGCGGATATTCTTCGCTTATGGGTGGCATCATCTGATTATTCAGAAGATTTGCGTTTGGGTAAAACCATTCTGCAAACTAACATCGATGCTTACCGGAAAATGCGTAACACCCTGCGCTGGATGCTGGGTACGCTTTCCCATTACAAGGGCGATGAAGTCGCCCATGATGATATGCCAGAATTGGAACAGCTGATGCTGCATCGTTTGTGGGAACTGGATAGTATAGTCCGCGAAGGCTATGACAGTTTTGATTTCAAGCGCGTAGTTGCACAGCTTTCAAACTTCATGAACATGGAGTTGTCTGCTTTCTACTTTGATATCCGCAAAGACAGCCTTTATTGCGATGCACCTTCAAGTACAAAACGTAAGGCTTCGCTTTATGTTGTGAAACAATTGTTTGATCATTTGGTGCGTTGGTTTGCTCCAATCCTGCCCTTTACCATGGAAGAAAGCTTTCAAAGTGAGCGTGGCAGCGAAGATGCATCTGTTCACATGGAGCAATTTTTGGATGTACCGGAAGAATGGGCAAATTCAGAACTGGCAGCCAAGTGGCAAAAAGTCAGGGCTGTCCGCCGCGTCGTGACCGGAGCGTTGGAAATTGAACGCCGCGAAAAGCGTATTGGCTCTTCGCTTGAGGCAGCACCGCAGGTCTGTGTTGAAAATTCCGAGCTTATGGCTTCAATTGAAGGTCAGGACATGGCTGAGATTTGTATCACCAGTGATATCGTAATCTCATCTGATGCGTTGACAGGTGATGTTTTCAAGCTTGATGAGGTAAAAGGTGTAAGCGTTTTACCAACATTGGCAAAGGGTAAAAAATGCGCCCGCTCATGGCGAGTATTGCCTGAAGTTGGCAGCGATCCTGATTATCCAGACATTTCATTGCGTGATGCAGCTGCAATGCGGGAAATTGAAGGCAAATAAACATCAACAGACGGTGAACGCGCAATTGTTGTAAACTTGCAGTTTTTGAGGTATCAAATCTTCACAAACGTCGCCATGTTGCCTTATTTGTAAAGCATACAGTCGCGACAATTAGCTGGGCTCTTGTTGCTTAGCCGCTTTTTATCAGGTGGAAGTCATGAATAAAACTGTGTTTTCAATGGGTTTGGTTGCTGTAGCATTCGCTCTTGCGGGTTGTAATGCTGGTACGACTTATGGCACCGGCACGACCCATGAAAAAGCCACCATGAAGGACTTGAGTAATATCTTTTCTCTGAAGTCCCAAAAAAATACCATTGAATACAATCAACGTCCTGAATTGGTAATGCCTGCAAACAAGAATATTTTGCCTGCTCCGGTGGACAAGGAAGCTACTTTATCAAATGATCAGTGGCCAGAAACACCAGAAGAACGCATCGCAAGAGTTCGTGGCGCAGCACCAGAAGTTGACGATAGAACGGGCGAATTGCCAGTTGAATATCTTAACAGCGAAAAAGAAGGTATCTCCGTCTCTTCTCGCGGGGATAAAGAGGCCAGAGCACCTATTTGGGCAAAAGAGGAACAATGGCTCGCTGATACACGTAATGATGCAAATGGTATTTCCGAGAGCAAGAAAGCTAGAAAGCTTAAAGAAGAAATTGCCCATGCGATCGGTGTAAATCGTAAATATCTTACCGAACCACCAGTTGAGTATCGCGAGCCAGCGGCAACCGCAGAAACAGGCAATCTTGGCATTAGCGATGAAGAATTGGACGCTCGTCAAAAGGCAGAAAGAGCAGAGAATAGAGGGAATGAAAAAGGCGTTGTGACGGAAAACGGCACATTCTAAAATGAATTATTTGCGATTTTTTAATGGCTCCTTAGGGAGCCATTTTTGTATCTGAACCATATTTATTCTCGTTTATTTCTGAAAAATTCTTTTAAGATAAGGCTACATTCGCTTTCATGAATACCAGAATAAACTTCTGGTTTGTGGTGACATGTTTCACTTGAAAAAAATCGCACTCCACTCTCAATAGCCCCCGATTTTGGATCGCTGGCACCAAAGTAAAGTCGCCTGATACGTGCAAAAGATATTGCTCCTGCACACATCGGGCAGGGTTTCAGGGTCACGTATAAATCACACTCAAAAAGGCGCTCATTATCCAGTTTTTCTGCTCCTGCGCGAATAACCAACACTTCCGCATGTGCGGTGGGGTCCTTTAATTCCAGAGTGCGGTTGCCATCAGATGCAATTATCTCACCACCATGAATCAAAACAGCGCCAACGGGCACTTCGCCACGGTCAGCAGCAAGTTTTGCTTCTTCGAGTGCATGTTCCATAAAACTTGCTTTTGACACAGATTTGCCTCACCAAGATGTTGAAGCAAAATTTGCTTCGTTTTTTTCAGCTGCGAATTGAATATCACATATGACTAATAAATCCGCCAATAAAGAAAACAAGCGCACTGCAAATAAATCTGCGGCGAAAGCGGAGGATGTCAGCAATGCTGTTTCTACAGAAAAAGAAACCCAGGAACGTATCGCAAAACGAATGGCGCGAGCAGGACTTTGTTCAAGACGCCAAGCAGAAGCCTGGATTTTAGATGGCCGTGTTAAAGTCAACAACAAACTTTTAACAACACCGGCATTTACTGTTTCGGAACGCGACAAGGTTGAAGTCGATGGAAAAATCATTTCTCAAAAGGAACGCACAAGGCTTTGGCTGTTCCACAAACCTGCTGGAACCGTCACAACAAATCAGGACCCTGAAGGCCGCAAGACTATTTTTGAACTCATGCCGGACGACCTTCCGCGTCTTATGAGCATCGGGCGCCTTGATATTAATACTGAAGGTTTGTTGTTGATGACCAACGATGGCGGCCTTTCAAGGGTGCTGGAACTGCCAGCAACTGGCTGGCTTCGCCGTTATCGTGTTCGGGTACATGGCCGGGTCAGGCAAGAAGACTTGGACCAACTACAAGAAGGTATTGCGGTTGAAGGTGTTTTGTACGGAGCGATTGAGGCCAAACTTGAACACGAGCAGGGAACGAACTCCTGGTTAAGCGTTGCGCTGCGTGAAGGTAAAAATCGGGAAATCAAAAAGGTGCTGGGTCACCTTGGTCTTGAAGTAACAAGGCTGATCCGAATTTCATTTGGGCCATTCCAACTGGGAGATTTACCAAAAGGCGCCGTGCGTGAAATAAGAAGCCGCATGTTGCGAGATCAATTGGGCGAGAAGCTTATCGAGCAGTCGGGCGCCGATTTTGATGCACCGATTATCAATCTTGCTCCCGAAGTTGCCCGTTCTGCAACCAAGGCAGTTGAGCAAGGCAGGAAACAGGCACGCAAATCTGGCAATAAACAAAAACGCGGGACAGTCCGTGATGATACACTTTCTCGCCTAACAACGTCCAAAGGAAGTGCCTCGGAAAAAAGAGGCAAGAAAACTGGCGGTAGCTGGGCCAAACAATCCAGGGAAAATCCTGGAAGAGGTACCGCTCGTTCAGGCAGACCGCAACGCAAAAAATAACATATTTTAATTTGAGAAATAGCTAATGCGCATTGTTGGTGGAAGATTAAAAGGCAGGCCTTTGCATAGTCCAAAAGGTATGGCGACGCGTCCGACAACTGACCGTACTCGCGAAAGCCTGTTTAATATTCTCACGCATAAAATTGATCTTGAAAATTGCAGAACGCTAGATCTTTTTGCTGGTACCGGTGCGCTCGGCCTTGAAGCTATTTCGCGTGGCAGTGAGTATTGTGTTTTCATCGAGGAAGCAAGCAGTGCACGGGGAGCAATACGGGAAAACGTTGAGGCACTCCAACTTTCAGGCATGACAAAAATATTCAGACGTGATGCCACACGACTTGGAAATATTGGAACGTTAAAGCCATTTGACTTGGTCTTTGCAGACCCGCCGTATCGCAAAGGGTTTGGTGAAAAAGCTGCAAGGTCCGCTAGAGAAGGAGGATGGCTAAATCAGGATGCGCTCTTTATTCTGGAAGAGGCAACCGATCAATTTCCCGAAAGCCTGAATGGGTACGAATTGGTCGATAAGAGAGAGTATGGTGAAACATCAATCGGGCTATTTTCGATTTTGAAATAATTTACCACAATTGATTGATTGGATTGTTATCCGTCCGACTCTATATAAGTATGAAAGCCTGAAGCAATGATTCGGAATTCATACATGCGCCGACTTATTTTAAGCGTTTTACTCATCATGTTTGCATCAACGTTAGCATTTGCAAATGAGAGTACTCCAAAACCTAACATCACTGAGTTCACTCTAGAAAATGGACTGCGACTGGTTGTGATACCGGATAGACGGGCACCGGTCGTAACTCACATGGCCTGGTATAAGGTGGGTTCTGCGGATGATCCTCAGGGAAGATCTGGCATTGCACATTTCTTTGAGCACTTGATGTTTAAGGGCACATCTACTTACAAAAACAATGAATTTTCAGCTGCTGTTTCTGCCATTGGCGGACAGGAGAATGTCTTTACCAGTTGGGACTACACTGCTTATTATCAAAAAGTTGCCCCTTCAGCTCTTCCGGACATGATGAAATATGAAGCAGACCGAATGCGCAATCTGGTTGTAACGGAAGATGTTTTTCTGCCAGAACGCGATGTTGTTTTAGAAGAAAGAAGTGGCCGTGTGGACAGAAGTCCTTCCGCAATCCTTTCTGAATTTAGTCGTGCTGCACTCCATACGAACCATCCCTATTCAATTCCAATAATTGGTTGGGAACATGAAATTGCTAGGTTGAAGATGGAAGATTCACTTGCTTTTTATGAGCGTTGGGTATTGCCAAGTTACCGAACGTTGAATGAGAAAGTGCGGTTAAGGGTTTTT
>JAALLB010000091.1 GCA_011087745.1 Hyphomicrobiales bacterium
CATGGAAAGACCCATCCGGTCACCTTCAGCAAAGATGTGTGCATGCGGTAGCCCGCCCGGCACGGCCAATCTCCTGATAATATGCCTCCATGGAAGTTGGCAAATCGGTATGAAAAACGTAGCGCACATCAGCGCTTGTCTATTCCCATGCCAAAAGCAACAGTTGCAGCAACCACTAGATCCGGCTCTGTCACAAACCGATTTTGCCGTTCTGTGCGTTCTTCCGCTGTAAGTCCGGCATGATAAGCGGTTGCATTCATACCTTCGTTTCGTAAAAGTTCCGCAACTTCTTCTGTCTTTTTGCGAGAAAGGCAATATACGATACCGCTGACACCTTTTCGCGAATTAACGTATTCAATCAGTTGGCTTTTCCAACTGTTTTTCATCGACACATTAAGTGTAAGGTTTGGCCGGTCAAATCCAGAAACAAAAGTCTCGTAATTTCCACTAAACAGCTGGACTTCAATATCACGCCGCGTTGCTTCATCAGCCGTTGCGGTCATGGCTGCAATTGGAACATTCGGAAAATTATTGCTCAAATTACCAAGCGCTGCGTAGTCTGGACGAAATGCAGGTCCCCATTGTGAAAGACAATGTGCTTCATCAATTGCGATCATGGAAACTGGCAATCGAGACAAGGCATCCAACATGCGATCTGTCATCAGTCGTTCCGGAGCAAGATACAAAATCTTGATATGACCGCTTGAGACCTGTTGCCAAACTTCGACATTAGCTTCACGGCTTTGATTGGAGTGAATGGCTGCCGCTGCAACACCGGCAAGTTTTAGAGCTGAAACCTGATCTTGCATCAAGGCAACGAGTGGTGAAACGACAACGGTCAGACCATCATTACTAGTGCAGGTACTTGAAAACAAAGTGATTTTCCTGCACCGTAGGCATTATCGCAAGAACGGAAGTGCCGGCCAGCAGATTGTCGACAATGCGTTCTTGTCCAGTACGAAATTTGGAAAACCCAAATACATCTTTAAGTACAGAAAATTTGGCAGGTACGGGTGATCTCTTAAACATGGTGCATTTGTAGATGAGTGAAAGCCGAATTTCAGAATTGCTGTTCTCTATTCACAGATTCTGTCAAATCGTTCTACCCCACTTAAAACATATTCTTTTGATATCCATGTAATATCAGAAGGTTATGGCCTTCACGAAATAGTAACCCGACTCATTCATGTAGAGTTCAGTAGATTTGGGATAGTATGCATTTATGTGCAATCGATACTGGCAAAATATGGCACGAAATTTAACACTGGTGTTAGCCAGTGTTATTTTGTCCGCTTGTGTTTCTGACACATTGTCCAATGTCGATACCCAACCTTTGGCAGCAGAAAAACCACAAAGCTATGATCCAGTGCAACGTGAACAAGCAGTTGAAGAAATTCGCGCAAAGGGAGAACAACCCGGCAGCGGTGAACTCACCAATCCCTATGTAGAAGCTAATGGGCCAAACGAGCCATTTACGCCTCAACAACAAGCAGCAAAGATTGCTGAATTGGAGGGGTCAGCAACCAATAATGATGTTGTTTCTGATGATGAAGAATTGGCAGCAAAGCACCGTTCAATTCAAGAATTACAGAAAAAAGCCGATTCTCATTACGACAATGCTCTAGACGAGATAAAAAACTAAGGTTTAACCCTTATCGAAATTGTCTGCGAATAAGACAAGACTGGTCTTGCAACTCGTGCTTAAACATTGCAAAAGAACTCAATTGATAGGCAAAGCATCGCTTTACCTGTAAATTCTATTGAAATCAAAGCAATTACGGAAGATTTGATGAGCAACCATCCGCTCAGGCTAGGAATTGCCGGACTAGGCACTGTAGGCGTCGCATTAATTAATGTTCTAAACAAAAATGCCGAGATGATGAGGGACCGTTGTGGTCGCGAAATCATTATTACGGCTGTTAATGCGCGGGATAAATCTCGGGATCGTGGAGTCGATCTTTCAGGTTATACTTGGTTTGATAATGCTGCAGACATGGCGGCTTCTGATGAGGTTGACGTGTTTGTTGAGCTTATTGGCGGAGAAGAAGGAGTTGCACTCGAAGCTTCTCGAAAAGCTTTGGAAAGTGGCAAGCACGTTGTCACTGCTAATAAGGCAATGCTAGCGATGCACGGTGTTGCTCTTGCGAAGGAAGCAGAATCGCAGGGCGTACTGCTAAACTTTGAGGCAGCGGTTGCTGGCGGTATTCCAATCATCAAGACCATGCGTGAAACATTAAGCGCAAACAATGTCGAACGTGTTTACGGTATTATGAATGGGACCTGCAATTACATGCTAACGCGCATGGAACGCGAAGGTATTTCGTATTCAGATTGTTTAGCTGACGCACAAGCATTGGGCTATGCAGAAGCCGATCCTACTTTTGATGTTGAAGGTTTTGACACAGCTCACAAGCTGGCAATTTTAACGTCGCTTGCGTTTGGTACCCAAATTGCTGCCGATGAGATCTACGTCGAAGGTATTTCCAGCATTACAACTGAAGATATTCAAGCAGCTAAAAGCCTTGGTTATCGTATCAAGCTGCTTGGTGTTGCAGCCAAGACCGACACTGGTATCGAGCAACGTGTTCACCCAACCATGGTGCCGTTGGACAGTTCAATTGCACAGATTTCCGGAGTGACAAATGCAGTTGCAATTGATGCAGATATCGTTGGAAATTTGGTAATGTCTGGCCCAGGCACTGGTGGTGATGCAACCGCATCTGCAGTTGCAGGCGATATCGCTGACATTGCAAAATGTGTGCCCGGTGAACAAAAAGTTCCTTCACTTGGAAAACCGGCAAATGAACTGGCCCCATATCAACGCGCCAAGATGCGCAGTCATGAAGGTGGTTACTTCATCCGCATGACTGTGAAAGATCACGCTGGCGTTTTTGCATCCATTGCAACAACAATGGCTAACCATGAAATTTCCCTCGAATCCATCGTTCAACACGCCGAACAGGAAAACGAGGCTATTACCGACAAAACAATCATTATGATTACACACGCAACAACAGAATCTGCGGTGCGCGAAGCACTCGAGGCAATTGGTAAAGATGATTACCTTGCTAGCCAGCCGCAGATGATACGAATAGAAAAATAAAGGCAACCAAATGACTAAATCAACTCCGGCAGTACTAGACCGTATTCTAACACTTGAGCTTGCTCGCGTAACTGAAGCAGCAGCAGTTGCAGCAGCGCGCCTTCGTGGCCAGGGTGATGAAAAAGCAGCGGACCAGGTTGCTGTTGACGCGATGCGCACTGAACTCAATAGATTACCAATCGATGGTACTGTTGTAATTGGTGAGGGCGAACGTGACGAAGCACCAATGCTCTTTATCGGTGAAGAAGTCGGTACAAAAGATGGGCCAAAAGTAGATATTGCGCTGGACCCGCTTGAAGGCACTACAATTTGTGCGAAGAACCAGCCAAATTCACTTGCTGTTATTGCACTAGCCGAAGGTGGAAGCCTGCTTTATGCGCCAGACGTATACATGGAAAAAATTGCAGTAGGCCCAGTATATCCTGAGGGTCTTATTGATCTTGATAAATCACCTTCTGAAAATCTTGCAGCTGTTGCAAAAGCAAAGGGCTGCGAAGTTAATCAGCTAACAGCGTGTGTTTTGGATCGCGCACGACATGCAAAAATAATTGAAGACATTCGTTCAGTTGGTGCGGCAGTACTTCTCATTGGTGATGGCGATGTTGCTGGCGTTATTCACACAACTGATCCAGAAGAAACCGGTGTTGATATTTATTTTGGTACAGGTGGTGCGCCAGAAGGGGTTCTTGCAGCAGCAGCGCTTCGTTGTATTGGTGGCCAAATGCACGGTCGCTTAGTTCTCGACACACCTGAAAAGGTTGCACGCGCCAAAACCATGGGTGTTGAAGATCCAAACAAGATTTATTCAATGAATGAAATGGCAAAAGGCGATGTATTGTTTGCAGCTTCAGGTGTAACCGACGGTAATATGCTGGACGGCGTAAAATTCGGTAAGGGCGAAATCCACACACACACTGTGGTGATGCGTTCTGCTACCGGAACAGTTCGCGAAATCAAGGCGCGTCATCAGGATACAACAAAATTTAGCGTCTAATTTTTCAAAGCCTAATAAAATTTAAGCCCCGCAATTGCGGGGCTTTTTTTGTTTATAAACAGGCAAACTGCCAAGAGTGATATCTTGCTCTTGTGTGAGACTTCACATCTGATAACTCTGAAAGCATGAGTGATGAACGAGCCTTCCTTGATGTAAATTCTTCCGCTGGTGGTCAGCGTTGGATTGAGCGTTTGGATAATAAATCACGCAATACCGCACTCGCAATTTCTCAGACTTTGGATGTGCCCGAACTGATTGGCCGTGTAATGGCGGGCAGGGATGTGGAATTGGAAGATGCGCGAGCTTTCCTTTCTCCCTCGATACGAGATTTGATGCCGGACCCAGATGTGCTGACTGATATGAAACTCGCTACAAACCGTATTTGTGATGCAGTTCAAAACAGCCAGCAGGTAGCAGTCTTTGGAGATTATGATGTGGACGGCGCTAGCTCATCAGCTCTGATGTCAAAGTTTCTGAGCCATCATGGTATTAAGAATGAAATCTATATTCCAGATCGTATTTTTGAAGGGTATGGACCAAACCCTGATGCAATCAACACGCTGATTGATAAGGGTGCCGAGCTAATCATTACGGTGGATTGTGGGGCAACGAGTTTTGAAGCGCTTGCTGAAGCTGCAAAAAAGAAGACCGATGTAATTGTTCTTGACCATCACCAAATGGGTGATGAGTTACCAAAATGCACTGCATTGGTGAACCCCAACCGACAAGATGATCTGTCAGGTCTTGGCCACCTATGTGCAGCAGGAGTGGTCTTCATGACACTCGTTGCCTGCGTGAGAGAGTTGCGGGCGAGGGGTCTTTATAGTGAGAGTTTAAATGCACCAGACTTGCTGTCGTGGCTTGATTTGGCTGCGTTGGCAACTGTCTGTGATGTTGTTCCACTGAAGGGTTTGAACCGGGCTTTTGTTGTCAAAGGTCTGCAGGCAATGAGCAAACAACAAAATGTGGGTCTACGGGCCTTGATGAGAGCAGGGCGACTGGATGGGCCGCCACGTCCTTACCATCTTGGCTTCGTTCTGGGGCCTAGAATTAACGCAGGCGGGCGCATCGGCGATGCTGCGTTGGGTTCTCGATTAATGACAACGGATGACGATGTGTTTGCAGAAGAAATTGCACAGCAATTGGAAGATTTAAACAAACAACGCCAAGCCGCGGAAAAAATTATGTTGGAGCAGGCCATTGCAGAAGCTGATGCTGAAATGCGAGATGGCGATGGTCCCGCTGTGATGGTAACTGCAAGCGATGAGTGGCATCCTGGCATTGTGGGATTGCTGGCTTCTCGCTTGAAAGACCGGTTTAAACGACCAGCTTTCGCAATTGCGTTTGACCGGAATGGAAAAGGTTCAGGTTCAGGCCGATCAGTCGCGGGCGTAGATTTGGGTGCTGCTGTTAGAGCGGCAGTTGATGAGGGTATTTTGGAAAAAGGTGGTGGCCACGCTATGGCGGCGGGCCTAACCGTTACCAAAGGTAGGCTTGGCGACTTACGAGGGTTTCTGGAAACTCATTTAAAGGCAACAGTCAACGAAACACGCCTGTCACAAACATTAAAAATTGACGGGGCTCTTACAGCTAGAAGCGCGACGCTTGAACTCTTTGATATGTTGGAGCGTGCAGGTCCCTACGGACAAGGCCATTCACAACCCATATTTGCATTTCCTGCTCATCAAATTCGATATGCAAAAATTGTTGGGGCAGATCATGTATCGTTCAGCGCCTCGGCGGGTGATGGTGCACAATTGCGTGGCATTGCATTTCGGGCCGCTGATAGCGAAATTGGTAAACTGTTATTGAACACCCAAGGTCGCCCTGTCCATCTTGCAGGAACCCTAAACGCAGATCATTGGCAAGGTTCAAGGCGCGTGCAATTAAGGCTGATTGATGCAGCTGTAGGGTGATTTTTTGGTTCGCAGTGCGATCGAGTTATTTCTCTTTCGGCTTGAGACCAAATACTGCAATCGGTTCAGCCACCCCGCGAACAGAATGACGACCTAAAGAGTTAAAGGAACTCGTAAGGCTTTTGGCAACTTTTTCTGTTGCAAGAACTGGCTCGTCTAATTCCTTGCAGAGATCCTGCACACGACTGGCAACATTTACAGCAGTTCCAAGTACCGTAAAGTCTAACCTGGCAGGGCTACCAATGTTGCCATAAGTTACAGAACCAACATTAATACCAATTCCCATTGCAAGCGGTTCTTCGTTCGACTTTCCTCGCTCGTGATTTAGTTCATTTAGTCCCGTTAGTGCTATACGCGCTGCTTTAACGGCCTTGTGGCATTGAGATTGAAAAAGGCTGGGGTCTTCGATTGGGAAAATAGACAAGATGCCATCTCCCATAAATTTAAGGACATCTCCGCCATGTTCTTCCACCGCTTGAACAACAACGTCAAAATATCCATTAAGAGCATCCAACAGTTTGGTTTTGCTCCATAGTTCAGATTTTGCAGTAAAGCCGCGCAAATCAGTGAACATAACAGCGGCTTCCAGGCCAGCATGTTCGCCACGCATTATGGTGCCTTGTTTTACTGCGCTGGCTGGCCCATCTCCGATGTAGGTTCTCAGAAGGCTGTTGGTTGATTTTCGCATCGTGATTGGCTCAATAGCAGAAGCCAATCCATGACGGGTGCTCTGGATAAGTTCCATATGTTCGTTCGAAAATCCATCGGGACTATTGCTGACAAAAGTACAACCGTTTTTTGTGCCATCCCCAAACTCAAGAAAGTTTGCAAATAGGTCCGTGCCACCGTTCTCTGCAAACTCAAGATAAGAGCTGTGCTCCGTTTTTTCATCGAGGTCAATCAAGCTCTTGTGCAAGGGCTTGCCGCTTGTGAGTACTGTATGAAATGGACTTCCAACATATGCACCTGTATCAAGCATCGCATGGGTTACGTTATATTCAGTTGTACCTTCTGGTGTCCAGATAACACCCCAGGCGACTAGTAACGGATTGGCAAACCTTGAAGCAATATTGGCGCGGGAAAGTGGAACACCTGCCTCCACCAAAGGGCCTGGTGCGAAATTAACGCTTCGATTTTTATGACTTGTAGTCTGGGCAAA
>JAALLB010000092.1 GCA_011087745.1 Hyphomicrobiales bacterium
AGTCCAATTACCAGCTAAAGCTGGTGGTTTGAAACCATAAAGTTGGAAAATCAAAAATGTAACGCTCTTCAGACAAAATTGGGTCTAAACCAACCATTGCCATGGCAAGACCCATCAACCCTGCCATCCATCCCTTTATCACAAGGTCCTGTGACATCAAAGTTCCCGAAAGCAATATACCAAATAGTGCAAGCAGTGCTTTTTCAGGCGAAGCAATATTTTGTGAAACAAGTAACAAAACCCAGACAAAGATAAGCAGGCAAATGTACCAAACAAAGTGCCGATGAATGAAGCCGTTGTTGTAATGCCTAGGGCTTCACCACCTCGTCCTTGTTTGGTTAGTGGATAGCCATCCATCGCGGTAGCAGCTGCAGCTGCTGTCCCTGGAATATTCAATAGAATTGAAGGGTATGAGCCACCATAAATTGCGCCAACATATGCGCCAATTAATGCAATCAATGCCTGATCTAGTGGAAACTTGTTTCCAAACAATCCTGTAAGAATTGTTACTGCAAGCGTTGCTGTTAATCCGGGTAGCGCTCCAAAAACAATTCCGAGGAAAACAGACGGAATAAGATAAAGATAGGTGACCGGATCGATTATTAATCCCAGTAGTGAAGTACCAAAACCAAAGAGCTGAGCAGTTACAAAATCCATTATTTTTCACCCTGCCATAGCGGTCTTATGGTTACATAATAATGATACTCAATCTTCGAAAAGATAAGTCCGGTCCGGTTTGGCACATTTTGTCGGAAGCCAAATGCCATTGCCATAACCAGTACCAATGGTGCGATGATTGAAATAACTGGTGTAAGTTTGACAACTTTGCTCAAGGGGCCATTTCGGCGCTCCACCACGATCATTGTCAGCGTTATCAAACCAAACATGCATAGTACTAACCAGTCATCATCATGTGGCTTTGCCCATTCGGAACGGGGAAAGTGCATGAACATTGCGTAAATTGAAACGATTGAGATTGCACATGTGCTCAGCGGCATTGATGCACGATTTTCACTGTGAAATCCCCAGATCAAACAGGTGATCATGAGGCTGGATGACAAGATAAAGTCAGCGCGTGGTATTAAACCAAAAATATAAAAAAAGATTATTATGGACACGCAAGAAACTCTGACGAGTTCTGCTCTAGAGTAGCCGATACCAATTTTTGTGAGGGCGTGCTTGGCACCTCCGTCTTTGATTGCAATGCCCAAGAGCGAAAACGATAAAAGCAAAAGACCACCGAAAATACCATAAGGTACTAGTGCGGCAGAATTATACCAATCTGCAGCATCCACACCAGCAACTTTGGTATTCAAGAATGGAATATCTGTCGTTTGGAACAAGAAAAAACAGCTGACACAAATCAGAACAATCGCGGTCCAAAAATCACGAACCCTAAGTATTAATTTATCATCCATGAGAGGGTTTCCGAATTAAAATCTGGCCAACTTGTAAGCCGGCCAGACAGGGGGATGTTAAAAAGCGCAGGGCTTTTTAGTACGTTTATGGCTTTTCAATACCCAATGTTGCCGGATCAACCTTGGCTGCGCCAAGATCCCAAAGTGTCCATGCAAAAGTGCTTTTAAGTTTTGAAAAGATTGCAGATGCATCTGCACCGGATTTGCCTGATACATCATAGTTGTTGGCTTTTGCCCATTCAGCCACAGTATCAGATGCAACGGCCTTATCAAAAGCATCGGTGAGAGCCTTCTTTGCTTCATCAGAAGCAGATGCGTGAACTGCAAAACCAATGGCTTGTTTTAACGGAAGATATTTGTCCAATCCATCATAGCTTGAAAACGCTGAAGGTATTGTCTTGCCATTAAAGTCGGCCGCATCCGGTGTAAGTATTGCCAAAGGCTTTAGTTTTCCACCTGCAATAAGCGGTGCTTGTTCTGCAAGTGATGTCACCACAAGATCAACCTCACCTGCAATTGCAGCTTCCTGGCCAGGAGCTGAACCCTTGTAAGGAACAAACTTGAACTTGGCGCCCGCGCCGTTTTCAATTGCAAGCAAGTTGAGATGATGGATCGAGCCTGAACCTGAAGCTGCTGCTGGGATAGTACCCGGAGCAGCTTTAGCTGCAGCAACCAGATCTTCCAGTGTGTTATGCGGTGAATTTGCTGGTACCGAGATTAAATCCGGTGAGCCACCAACGATAAATGGATGCCAGAAGGAAAACTTTTGATCCCAGCCGCCTTGTACTGCTGCCGTTACATTTGATTCAGATAGTCCAACAAGTGTGTATCCATCATCAGGCTGGTTCATTACATAAACCATGCCGTTTGATCCAGCGACGCCGCCTGTTTGGTTGGTAACAGAAATGCCGACTGGCAGATGTTTTTCCATTTCAGCCATGATCATTCGGTTAATGCTGTCAGTTCCACCACCAGATCCCCAAACGACAGCAGTCGTAATATCGCGGAATGGATATTCCTCCGCTGATGAATTCGATGTTACTCCAAGTGTTACAACTAGAGCAGCTGCGAGTTTTGTTAAAATGTGCCTCATGATTTCCTCCCATAGCACTAAAAATTAATTCATACATTTACGTATACATTATAAAATTAGTTGTCAAATACAAAGTTTCAATTTAAACAAGAACCGAATAACTGGTATGTTCCAAAAAGGATTTGAAAGAAAAAATATGAGTACAGAATTCACGATAGCAGTATTTGAAGGTGATGGAATTGGTCCTGAAATTATGACCCCAACCATTGAAATTCTTAAGCAACTTCAATCCAGTAGCGATAAATACACTCTAAATTTCAGCATCGCGCCTGCTGGCGCAAATCACTATCAGCAGACTTCAGAATCACTACCAGAACAATCTCTCAAGATTGCTGAAGAGAGCGATGCTATACTTCTTTCTGCAATGGGATTGCCGGGGGTTCGTTACCCTGATGGAACAGAAATTTCTCCGCAAATTGAATTAAGAAAAGCTTTTAATTTATATGCTGGAGTACGACCGGTAACAGTCAGAAATAGCAAATATTGCCCTATTCGCCGCCCTAACGGTGAGGTAATTGATTTTGTTTTGATACGGGAAAGCACTGAAGGACTGTTTCATTCAATGGGCAAGGGTACCGTTACCCATGAAGAGGCAACAGAAACATTGATGATTACCCGTGATGTAAGCGAACAGCTTTTTGACTTTGCGTTCAAGTTGGCAGGTCAGAGAAAAAGCTCAGGTGTTAGCTCTGGCAGAGTTACTTGCGTTGACAAGGCAAATGTTTTCAGGGCATTCGCGTTTTTCCGCGAAATTTTTGATGAGCGTGCGAAGAACTTCCCGGATATTGAAACGGAATATGCCTATGTCGATGCAACTGCATTGTGGATGGTTCAACGTCCGTGGTCATTTGATGTTTTGGTTACAGAGAACATGTTTGGAGATATTCTTTCAGATTTGGGAGCTGGATTGATGGGCGGGCTTGGTCTTGCTCCATCTGCAGATATTGGCAACAATCAAGCGGTATTCCAGCCTTGTCATGGATCAGCGCCAGATATTGCTGGCAAAGGCATTGCTAACCCTTTTGCCATGATACTTTCTGCAGGAATGATGCTCGATTGGCTTGGACACCAAAATAACAATGATCAAATGATTTTGGATGCTACAGCGTTGAAAGATGCGGTTAATTCAGTCTTGGCTGATAGAGCACAGGTTACGAGTGATATTGGCGGTACAGCAAGTACAAAACAAGCAGCACAAGCTGTGATGAAATGTCTGGGAAAATGAATAAATCAATTCAGGTTGCATGTATCGGAACGGGCTATTTTAGCCAATTCCACTATGATGCCTGGAGGCGAATTAAAGACGTAGAACTAGTTGCGTCGGCAAGTCTTTCACTCCAGGAAGCAAAAAAAACTGGCCTGTCTGCATTTGACGATATTCAAGTGATGCTAACTGAAACAAGGCCAGATCTGGTTGATATCATAACACCGCCTGTGAGCCACCTTGAGTTGATTGAACAATGCGCGGCTCACGGGATTAAGACAATCATCTGCCAGAAGCCGTTTTGTAATTCTATCGAAGAAGCAAGAATGGCTGTATCCATTTGTAAGGAAGCAAACACTTCACTGATTGTACATGAAAACTTCAGATTCCAGCCTTGGTACCGTAAGATGAAACAGGCTGTGGATGAGGGCGTAATTGGCGATGTTCATCAACTTACCTTCAGGTTGCGTACCGGAGATGGACAAGGACCGGATGCATATTTAGACCGCCAACCGTACTTCAGACAAATGGACCATTTTCTTATTCATGAAACAGGCGTGCATTGGATAGATGTTTTCCGATACTTATTGGGCGATCCGAAGGCCGTATATGCTGACCTTAGAAAACTAAACCCAGATATTACTGGTGAGGATGCAGGTTATTTCATATTGGAATTTGCAGATGGAAAACGAGCATTATTTGATGCCAACCGTCATTTGGATCATGCGACCATAAATTGCCGCAACACCTTGGGGGAAGCCTTGTTGGAAGGTACAGAAGGTACGATCACTCTTTCAGGCATGGGAGAGCTTGTACTTCGAAAATTTGGTTCCCGTGATCTTGAAATCATATTTGCTGAAAAGCAGTGGAAAGGGTTTGCAGGAGATTGTGTTTATGAATTACAATCTCACGTGATCAAGGGCATGCTGCAGGCAAATTATAGCTTTGAGAATGCTGCGGAAGATTATATCTTTGTAATTGAAATGGAAAAGGCAATGTATGAATCCGCAAAAACCGGTCAAAAGGTAAATTTTTAGATGGCACGTGCACAAAACTCTGCAGCAGAGATAAAAGGCTTACCGAAAAGCAAATCAAATACCCAGCAAGCGTTATCGATTCTTAAAGAGTTGATACTGGACAACCGCCTGGCATCCGGCTCCAATCATCTGGAAAGCGAGCTTGCAGAAATGCTGGGTATGTCGCGTACACCTGTACGCGAAGCCACCTTAATTCTTGAGGCGCAAGGCCTGGTTGAGGTAAAACCGCGGCACGGCGTTAAAATATTATCGCTTTCCCCTCAAGACATGTCAGAGATCTACGATATTTTGACAGAGCTCGAAAGTTTGTCAGCAGAACTTGCAGCAAATATGGGCTATTCAGAAGAGCAGTTCCAAATTGCCGAAACTGCAATCCAAAAAATGGATGAAGCTTTGGAAAATGATGACCTTGAAGCCTGGGCTGTAGCAGATGAGCTTTTTCATTCAGAACTCGTAAGGTTTGGCAACAACAGCCGAATTGCCAACATCTATAGAATGTATAGTGACCAGGTTCGGCGCGCCCGCAAACTGACTTTAAATCTTAGGCCGAAGCCTACAAAATCCAATGATGACCATCGGAATGTTTTAAATGCCATTCGTGATGGCAACGCCAGTGAAGCACAAATTTTGCACCGCGCACATCGTATTCAAGCAAAAAAAATGTTGATTGGTTTGCTCGAGCAGTATGGGTTTAACAACGTATGACATTATTCAAAACAATTGGCTGAACACCTGTTGAGAGCAAATTTTGCTAACTTACAATTAGTTTATCAATTCCCAAACGCTAGAATGATCCAAACTTGAACCCGGTTTTGTTTTGGTGTTCACATATGTGACTGCCCTCGACCCAAAGTGGGCATAGAGGTTTCACTAACAAATAGCATCTAGCGATGTTTTTCAGTTTAAAACTTACCTATTACCTCCATCATTTTCCAGGCTTGACGTATGAATTCAGGCTTAAACGAATGACCTCCAGAATACATGCAGAAATTTAGAATCTTTCCATCCGCATTGACTTTATTCTGACAGTTTAATTCCCCAACATTCCTTTTACCAACATTGGCATAGTTGCCATACGATGCGTACATATCCAGCACATCATGCACATTGCCCTGATGGGTGTCCAACACCGTTCGCCCAATTAAGGGTACTGTTTTATCGGCATCACCATGAATATGAATTACATTTGCAGGAGGAGTGTTGCATACTGTTGGCTCTGGTTGCCAAAACGTTCCAGATATGGGGATGAATCCCGCAAACAATTGACTACGGTAACAAGCAAGATTCCAAACCATCATGCCTCCAGCTGAAAAGCCTGTTGCAATTAATCTCTTACTATCTATTGGAAATCTTTTGGTTGCATCATCTATTACCCTGTCAAAATACATGAGTTCATCAATTCCCTTGTTGGAAACTTTTGATGGCGCGCCTGGAATTGACCAGTCATCTTCAGCTGACTTGGCAGCAATTAAGGCTATGCCAAGTTTAGAAGCCATTGCAGTCATTGCTTTGTTCTTCATCAAGGCAGCTGCTGACCCTTTGTATCCATGCGCGAATACAATAGCACCAATGTACCCATCGCCATTATACCCCTCAGGTATTCTTACCCGATAATGACGATCATCAATAACGCAATTGGTATCAACTCCGCATGCGGAAACAGGGCTTACATCAATTAATGCGGCAAGAGTAAGTAAAGATATTATTAGAAGTGTCTTCATTTTAAACCCTAAAAATTAAACGACGTCACCAAGAGAAAAATGGTGACATCGCTTACTTAATTGTCGAACCGATTATTTAGTTGGGACAATATCGAAGACAAAAAATAATGCTTCGCCACCCTCGTTCCTAATCCAATGGTTTGTACCAAAGCCTTCCAGTACAGCTTCTCATACGTTGACGATACGTCCTGTCTTATCATCAGCACTTTGGAATTCACGAACACCGTCACCTTTTACAACATAAAAACCACCTGGGCGCGTGTCGTGAGTATGGAATTTGACAATACCCTCAGGCTCAACAAGCACCGAGCGAATCTGAACCTTATAGCCTTTCATGGCAGGGACTTGAGTTCCCAACTCAAGGGCAGCTTTTCCGAAAACTGATACGCCTTTGTGTTCTGCAGGTGGTTGGTCTGCAATTGCTGAACTGGCGCCAACAACAGATGCTACTGAAGCTGTGGCGATTAGTTTCATTAGATTATGCATCACTATTTTCCTTAAAATTATTTCGGTTTGATTGGATGTTTTCAATCAAGTCAAAATTATTTATCGAGTAGCATTTGGTTAAAATCGAATACCTAAAGCAGTATACCCATCCTACTCCAAAACCCGAATGTTTTGGTGTGATATGATAC
>JAALLB010000093.1 GCA_011087745.1 Hyphomicrobiales bacterium
ATTCATAGCCCACCCTTATCAGAGATAAATCCTGAAATCAACTTGGCATTACCAACCAAATTGGTAATATTCATCAACGTATGCCAGTGATCATTAAGCCAAATGACTTTGAGCGTTGGCTGGACTGCAAAACCTGTGAACCTCGCGATGTAAATGATTTGATGAATGCAGTTGAAGACGATTTTTTTGAAGCAATCGCAGTGAGTGACAGGGTAAACAAAGTAGCAAATACCGGACCAGATGTGCAGGAATCAGGGGTTGCAGAAGCGGTTGCACCAAAAGCTGCGAAGAAAAAGCAAAAACCCGAAACAACGCAAATGGATTTGTTTTAATGCTCCTGGGATTTCTTGCAGGTTTTGGGCTTGGCCTTTCGCTGATTGTTGCTATTGGCGCGCAAAATGCATTTATCTTGCGCCAGGGTATTTTGCGCCAGCATGTTTTTATACTGTGTCTAATTTGCGCAGTTGCTGATGCAGCTCTAATTGCGATTGGTGTTGCTGGTGTTGGTGCAATCATTGAAAGTTCACCAAATTTGGTAACAGCCATAAGGCTGTTGGGTGCTGCCTTTTTGTTTTGGTATGCATGGGTTGCCATTCGCCGTGCAGTGTCACCCCAAGCACTAACAACCAATGGAACAGAAGGCACTGGTTTGAAAGTTGCGCTTGCGACTTGCCTGGCTTTTACGTTTCTAAACCCGCATGTTTATGTCGATACAGTGTTGTTGGTTGGCGCATCTGCGCCGCATGATGGACCTGCTCGTCTGGCCTATGCGATAGGCGCTATTCTTGCTTCCTTTATATGGTTCTTTTCATTGGGATATGGGGCTCGACTGTTGGTGCCTATTTTTGAAAAGCCACATTCTTGGCAGATCCTCGACATCATTATCGCGGTGGTGATGATTATTATCGCCATATCATTGCTCAGCCCACTTCTGACTTGACGCGCTGGAGCATTTGTTTATTAACTTATGCCATGAACACCACCTTAATCATGTCTTCATTCAAGACCTGCATTATTAAGTGCATTATTAACTAGCGATTCGCTGGTCTGGTCATTCTTGCTTTTTTCAAAATTTGAAACGTCCCAGACCAAGGGGTAACTTTATTTGAGTTTTGGAAAATTATGTCCGAATTGAAGCTTTACAATACACTGACCCGCAGCAAGGAAACCTTCACGCCAGAAGATGACAAGAACGTTCGCATGTATGTTTGTGGGCCAACTGTTTATGACTTTGCGCACATTGGTAATGCGCGTCCAGTGATTGTATTTGATGTTTTATATCGTTTGCTTCGCCACAAGTATGGCGCGGAAAATGTTATCTACGTGCGCAATATTACGGACGTTGATGACAAGATTAATGCACGCGCTCTACGGGACCATCCTGATTTGCCGCTGAATGAAGCCATTAGAATTGTTACAGAAAAGACGGCAACACAGTTCCATGCAGATGTGAAAGCGCTTGGATGTTTGGAGCCGAACCATGAGCCACGTGCAACAGAACACATTGATGGCATGGTCTCAATCATCCAAACATTATTGGATAAAGGTCACGCTTATATTGCAGAAGGCGATCAAGGCAAAGAAGTACTGTTTCGTGTAAGTTCCATGGAAAAATATGGGGAGCTTTCCAATCGCCTTGGCAAGCTTGAAGAGCAACAAGAGGGTGCTCGGGTGGCAGTTGAAAGCCATAAGGAAAATGCCGGTGACTTTGTGCTCTGGAAGCAATCCAAGCATGATGAGCCGGGTTGGGGTGAAACGTTCAACGGTGAGAAAATTCATGGCCGTCCAGGATGGCATATTGAATGTTCTGCCATGTCGGAAGCCTTTCTTGGAAAGACGTTTGATATTCACGGCGGCGGGCTTGATTTGATTTTCCCGCATCATGAAAATGAAATTGCCCAAAGCTGCTGCGCCTATGGTACCGACAAAATGGCAAACTATTGGATGCACAATGGGTATGTGCAGGTTGAAGGCAAGAAGATGTCCAAATCTGATGGGAACTTTGTGACCATTCATGATTTGCTGCATACCGAAAAATTTGGCGGGCGAAAGTGGCCGGGTGAGGTTTTGCGTTTGGCAATGTTGATGACGCATTACCGTGAGCCGATTGATTTTAGTGTGAAGCGGCTGGAAGAGGCTGAGAATATTATTGTGAAGCTTCGCCGGCGTGTTGGGGAAGATGATAATGGAAATGTTGCAGAACTATTATCTGCTCTTTTAGACGATGTGAACTCATCTGAATTTATTTCTAAGCTAAATGGGTTGTCAGGGAATTCTTTATCAATCGCATTGGATCTCATGGGTGTTGGTTTTTCTGAAGTTGAGGCAAAACTGGACAATGCGTCAATTGATGCTGCAATCTTACAGCGGCTTGATTTCTTTGCTGCAAAAAACTTTGCAGAAGCAGACCGTATTCGTGATGGACTTTTGGAGCAGGGGATACAGCTTAAGGATGGCAAGGACCCGGAGACGGGTGAGCGGGTGACGACTTGGGAGGTGAAGCGATGAGTAAATTGTTTACAGGAGGCTGTCAGTGCGGTGCACTTCGCTACCAAGCAAAAGTTCTTGGCCGAGCTTCCATTTGTCATTGCCGTATGTGCCAAAAGGCATTTGGCAATTGTTTCGCGCCATTGGTGGAAGCCGAAGGCTTTGAATGGGTGCGTGGGCAACGATCAATTTTTGCATCTTCGAATTTAAGTAGTCGCGGGTTCTGTGGCAATTGCGGGACGCCAATTACGCTTGAGACTGGGGAGGTTGTTGAACTTGCAATTGCAACTCTCGATGATCCGTTGATTGTGAAAATTGAGTATCATGCCAATACTGAAGACCGACAAGATGCTGTTTTGCAACTTGATAAAATACCTGAGGCAAAAACAGAACAAAAAATAGAAAATGATGAGTGGAACTCTAGGATTATTTCCTATCAGCATCCAGATCACATCACGGATACCTGGGAGGTGAAGCGATGAGTAAAGAACGTATCTATCTATTCGACACCACGTTGCGTGATGGTCAGCAAACGCCGGGTGTGGATTTTTCTGTTCAGGACAAGATCGTCATTGCCCAAATGCTGGATGATCTGGGTATTGATTTTGTTGAAGGTGGTTATCCGGGTGCAAATCCGACGGACACGGAGTTTTTCTCAAAGAAACGCACACAAAATGCCCGTTTTGTGGGCTTTGGCATGACAAAACGTCCAGGTGTTTCCGCGTCAAATGACCCGGGACTTGCAGCACTTTTGCAGTCTTCAACGGATGCAATTTGTTTTGTTGCGAAAGCATGGGATTACCACGTTAAGGTTGCGCTTGGCACGACGAATGAAGAGAATCTGGAATGCATTACCCAGTCAGTAAAGGCTGTTGTTGATGCAGATCGCATGGCCATGGTGGATTGCGAACATTTCTTTGATGGATATAAAGCCAATCCGGAATATGCACTGCAATGTGCGCAAGCTGCTTATGAAGCTGGAGCGCGTTGGGTTGTACTTTGCGATACTAATGGCGGTACGCAGCCACATGAAGTTGAGGCAATCGTTGCAACCGTTCTGGAGAAAATTCCAGGTGATCATGTTAGCATTCATGCGCATGATGATACAGGGCAAGCGGTTGCCAACTCACTTGCCGCTGTTCGTGCAGGTGCTCGCCAGATCCAGGGTACGCTGAATGGCATTGGTGAACGTTGTGGTAATGCTAACCTGATTGCGATAATCCCAACTTTGGCGCTTAAAGAGGCCTATGCCGACAAGTATGAAATTGGTGTTAGTGCGGAGAAACTTTCTGAATTTACGCGTTCCTCACATCGCTTCGATGAATTATTAAACCGTGCTCCTGACCATCAGGCTGCATATGTGGGATCATCAGCTTTTGCAACGAAGGCTGGCATTCATGCGTCAGCGATTTTGAAAGAACCGGAAACATACGAGCATGTGAAGCCTGAAAGTGTCGGTAATCATCGCCGATTGATGGTTTCTGATCAGGGAGGAAAATCGAATTTCATCGACATGCTGACAAAGCGTGGTCTTGAAGTGGACAAGAATGATCCCAATCTGGATTCGCTTATTTCAATTGTTAAAGAACGAGAAGCATCCGGGTTTGCCTATGAAGCAGCCGATGCAAGTTTTGAACTACTTGCCCGCAGGCATCTGGGAACAGTTCCCACATTTTTTGGAATCGATAGCTTCAAGGTGCAGGTTGAACGGCGCTACAATGCCATTGGCGATGTAATCACGGTTTCTGAAGCCGTTGTGAAACTGAGTGTTGATGGTGAAAGTCTTTTATCGGTTGCGGAAGGGCACGGTCCTGTTAACGCGCTGGATAATGCCTTACGCAAGGATCTTGGCAAATATCAAGCGCAAATAGATGACCTGGAATTGGTTGATTATAAGGTGCGTATTCTAAATGGTGGTACCGAAGCGATTACGCGCGTGCTGACAGATTCAATCGACCGTGAGGGAAGTCGCTGGACGACAGTTGGAGTTTCCGACAACATTATTGATGCATCCTTTCAGGCGCTTATAGACTCAATCAATTACAAATTGATGCGGGCTGGTGTTGAGTGAGGGAGCCGCAAACTGAAGAAGAAAAATCATCCCGGGCGGGTTTCTTTTATGCATTGACGGCCTTTTTGTTATGGGGATGTCTTGCGCTTTATTGGAAAGCCACTTCGCATATTGATGCGGTGGAGGTCACAGCCCACCGGGTGCTCTGGTCTTTGCCTGTTGCCGGAGTGATTTTGTGGTTCATGGGACGCACAAATGATATTATGCCAACGCTTAAATCACCCAGAAAGCTTGGCATACTGTTTTTTACCTCTCTCCTGATCAGCTTCAACTGGGGTATTTTTATCTGGGCAATATCAGTTGATCGGACGCTTGAAGCTGCAATGGCTTATTACATAAACCCGTTGGTGAGTGTTGCCATGGGTGTGGTGGTTTTGCGGGAGAGGTTTAATCGATTGCAATTGGTGGCCATCCTGCTTGCGTTTCTGGCGGTGGTGATCTTAACGATAATGCAGGGTGTGTTGCCTTGGATTAGCATATCGCTGGCATTTACCTTTGCGCTGTATGGTCTCATACGCAAAACAGTAGATGTTGGACCCACACAAGGGTTTTTGGTTGAGGTGATATTGATCTTTCCAATTGCATTGATCTATATATTTTGGCTTTTTGCCAATGGTCAGCTAGCGTTTGGGAGTACTGGCAATCTTGACGTGTTCTTGATGATGTGTGCAGGTCCTGCGACCGCCGTGCCGCTTATTTTATACGCCAATGGGGCGAAACGTTTACGACTTTCTACCATTGGTATGATGCAATACATTGCACCGAGTATTATATTCTTCATTGGACTTTTTGTATTTGGAGAAGAACTCAAGAGGCCGTTGCTGATCGCCTTTATTTTGATTTGGTCAGCTCTGGTAATCTATTCTTGGTCGATGTTCTCAAACAGCGCTAAACAAAAAAAGACCACCTAGTTAGGAAAGGTGGCCAAGTTGTGGATTGAACCTTGGGGGTAGGGGATTAGTTCAATCCAAAGCAGTTTGCATAATAGGTAGTTGTCACTGGCCAGTCAGAAAACAACCCCTTGATGCCAACATCTTTATGCAAGGTATGTAACAGGTTCATGACATCACCATCGTTATTGATGAGGTTTGAGATGGATTGGTAATACCATCCACCGCCATTTTTTAGGGAGCCAGAGCGTTCTGCGGTCCAAGCGATGATGTTTATGTCAGCAGCTTTTGCTTGTTTTGCATAAATTGATGGAGTTATTTTTCCATTTTCATCTGTTACCAAAACCCACATCGGTGGAGCGATGTAATTGACTCCCATGGCCTTAAGATCAGACATTTTGTGAATCCAGGTTTCCGGCTTCATGGGAGACCAGCCAGACACTCTGAAACTTGCGTCCAACCAGACTGCCTGATTACCGAATTTTGGTTCATTCTTTATCCAGTATAAAACATCTTTGAGATTGAAGGATTGCGGAAACACATCTGAGGCGGGGATACCTGCTTTTTTGTATTCCTCAATCATTGCCTGTGCGTACATCTGTTGGGTGTAGCCTTCAAAGGGCAACGTAACTGATGGTGCTTTCAACTCGGGTGTAAATTTGGAACCTAATGATTTGATGAGTTCAATGGATTCTGCATGGGTCATCAATGTGGCGTTGGCGGCGCCTTCCAAATAACGCTCAACGCTTTTAGCATCCTTGTTTGCTGCATCATTCTTGCCTTTTAACGTTTTAAATTCTGCAAGAGAGATTTCTGATGTACGGCACTCTGCATTTGCCGGATTGGTATCACTTGCTGGCGCAAAGGCTGATTTGCAGGTTGAAGCAAGGCTGGTTTGCAGAATGTCAGTTGTTGTGTGCAAGTCATTTTGTGAATGTCGGCACACGAGTTGCTTGTCTTTGGTAAACGTCACATCACACTCAATAATTCCTGCATCCATTTTTGCTGCTGCTATATAACTTTCCTTGGTATGTTCAGGAAATTTCAGTGCAGCGCCGCGGTGACCTATTGACCAGCTGGATTTTTTAAAAGGACCCGTCTTGCAGGCCTTGAGTTGGTCTTTTAATGGACCCGAATCCATATCATCAACGAGGTAAAAGGGCCGTGGCCCAAGGTGCACTGTTGGCTCAGCTGCGTATGTGACATTAAACGAAGCAATCACGAGTACAAATGAAAATACTATTTGATAAAGCATGGGTCGGTTTCCATGAAAAAGTGCCTAACTGTGGATGGCAGAGACAACATCTTCTGCTTTATCAATCACAATTGGCTGAATTTTGTTGGCTGTGTGAATAAAGCCGGATTTCTTCATATGATCGATTAAATCAAGCATGGGTTTCCAAAAATCATTCGTATTTAGAAATGCGATTGGCTTTTCGTGTCTGCCCAATTGGGCCCACGTAATAATTTCAACGATTTCTTCCAGAGTTCCTATGCCGCCTGGTAGAGCGATGAAAGCATCTGATTGTTCAAACATCATTTGTTTTCGTTTGTGCATGTTGGGGGTAACTATACTCCGAGTCCTTGAAAATCTGATTATTTGGGGTTGACGTTTCAGGCT
>JAALLB010000094.1 GCA_011087745.1 Hyphomicrobiales bacterium
TTTCGTATCATATCACACCAAAACATTCGGGTTTTGGAGTAGGATGGGTATACTAAAATTATGATGGTCGGGGCAAAGATATGCCAATGGGCTGAAAACAGGGGCACACCTTGAGTTTGCGCCTCATTTTTTTCCAGTATCATGCCACTATCGGCTTCAAATACTAAGCTGGCATTTGTGTCATTCATCACGTGCCCTATATCATTTAAACAATGATTTTTTAAGTTTATGCCAAGGAGTCCACCATGCGCAAGTTTTCGAAAGCCTCAATCCTCTCTCTGTTGATGACATCAATCGCCTCAATTACCTTTGCACAGGCGGAAATCCGAAGCTTCAAAATAGAAAAAACAATAATAAAAGTCGAAAGTATTGTTTCCGGACTGGAATATCCCTGGGGCATGACCATGCTGCCAAACGGCAAAATTCTGATTACAGAAAGAGGTGGCAAACTAAAACTTGTTGACCCGAAAACCCGCGCAATTACCGAAGTCCGCGGAGGGCACAAAGTTTGGGCCAACAGACAAGGCGGCCTATTGGACATTGCAGCAGATCCTGATTTTGAAAACAACAATACCGTCTTCTTTACCTTTTCAGACCCGGCATTTTTAAGGGGCGCAAGAACAGCAATTGCATCAGCCGTATTTGAAGAAACCCCTCTTCCCCGCTTGAGCGACATCAAAACATTGTTCTCCATGTATATACCAACAAAAAGCGGCGTGCATTTTGGCTCACGCATTGTGTTTGGGCCGGATGGCAATATTTTTTTCACAATAGGAGACAGAGGCCACAGACCACGCGCACAAGATCCATTTGATTCGGCCGGCAAAGTCTTGCGCATCGCAAAAGACGGCAGCATCCCGAAGGACAATCCATTTGCAGATGGCAAAAAAGCCCTCCCTCAAATCTGGTCCCTCGGCCACCGCAATCCGCAGGGCGCAACGCTTGATCAGGAAACCGGCCAATTATGGACATTGGCACATGGCCCAAGAGGCGGCGATGAAATCAACACTCCCATGGCCGGCAAAAACTACGGCTGGCCAATCATCTCATACGGCAAACATTATTCAGGCGGAAAAGTCGGAGTGGGTACATCGGCAAAAGGTCTGGAACAACCCGTCTATTACTGGGACCCATCCATCGCTCCATCAGGCCTTGATTTTTACAAGGGTGACCTCATCCCGGAATGGAAAGGCAACCTCTTTGCTGGCGCTCTCAAGGATCAATTGCTATCAAGACTGGAAATCAAGGACGGCAAAGTGGTCCACGAAGAACAAATCCTCGAAGGCAAATTCGGCAGAATACGCGATGTCCGCAGTTTCCAAGACGGAGCACTATGGCTCCTAACAGATGATGAAGAAGGCGAACTGTTGCGGATTAGTGGGGAGTGAACCATCCTCAGCCAACAAATTGAGGCGTAGCAAACTTTCCCCCTAGCCAAAGCCACCAAACCCCTTTATTGGCTTGCTGAATAAACACATTACCCTTGAAAGTACATAATGGTAAAATCCACCTTTGCAGCGTTTGCTGAACGCCTTTCTATTGGCGAGAATAGACGCACTGCGATTGAGACGTTTACACCAACCCGCATCAAGATTGAAATTCTCTCAGGTCTGACGGTTGCCCTGGCGCTTGTGCCAGAGGCAGTGGCTTTTGCATTTGTTGCTGGCGTTGAGCCATTGGTCGGCCTTTATGCAGCATTTATCGTCGGATTAATCACGGCAATTTTTGGTGGCAGACCGGCGATGATTTCAGGTGCAACCGGTGCCCTTGCAGTGGTTATGGTTTCACTCGTTGCCCTTCACGGCGTTGAATATTTGTTCGCAACCGTTGTGTTGATGGGAATCATGCAAATTCTGGCAGGCATATTCAGGCTCGGGAAGTTTATCCGCCTTGTGCCCCATCCCGTTATGCTGGGATTTGTAAACGGCCTTGCGATTGTTATTTTTCTGGCTCAGCTTTCCCAGTTCAAAACGGCAGGACCTGACGGCACGCAAGTTTGGATGGATGGCATTCCGCTTATCCTCACCCTTGCGCTTGTTTGTCTGACCATGAGTATCATTTGGGTATTTCCAAAAATCACCAACATCATCCCTGCCCCGCTTGCAGGAATTGGCATTGTGGCTGGGCTGGTAATCGCCTTTGGAATTAATGTCCCCGTCGTTGGTGATCTTGCTTCCATCGAGGGCGGCTTGCCGGAATGGCATATCCCGATGGTTCCACTAACTTTTGAAACCATCAAGATAATCTTCCCCTACGCGCTTATCCTTGCAGCAATTGGCCTGATCGAGAGTCTGCTAACACTTAACCTCGTTGGCGAAATAACCGGCAAACGCGGCGGTGCCTCCCAGGAATGTATTGCCCAAGGCGTATCAAACACGGTGACTGGCTTTTTTGGCGGCATGGGTGGGTGTGCGATGATTGGTCAATCCATGATCAACGTAAAATCTGGTGGCCGTACACGTCTTTCCGGAATTTCAGCAGCGCTCTTCCTGCTGGTCTTCATCATGTTCGCATCCGGCCTGATCGAGCAAATTCCATTGGCCGCCCTTGTTGGAGTAATGTTCATGGTGGTTATCGGTACATTTGCCTGGCAATCGCTTACAATTCTGCGCCGCATCCCGCTAACGGATGCATTGGTCATGGGCTTGGTAACTGTCGTAACCGTCATGAGTGACTTGGCAATTGCAGTTGTGGTAGGCGTTATCGTATCGGCACTCGCCTATAGCTGGAACGCATCAAAGCGCATTCACGCCGTTGCAAAAACCAATGATGCAGGAAACAAAATCTACGAAATCGAAGGACCGCTTTTCTTTGGTTCAACAGATGGCTTTTCTGAAATTTTTGACATCAAGGGTGATCCAGATGTGGTTATCATCGATTTCATGCAAAGCCGTGTGGTTGATCAATCTGCTCTGCAGGCAATCGAAGATTTGGCAAAGAAGTATCAGGCCCAGGGCAAGGAAATACAGCTGCGCCATCTAAGTCATGATTGTCATGCCCTGCTCAACCGGGCTGGCCAGCTTATTGTCGATTCAGATAATGACCCGGATTATGAACTTGTGGTTGATTATTCGGTTCGTACAGGTTCCTTTGGTGGTGGCCACTAATTTATTCTGCCAACACCAAAGACTGCTCTAAATGGAACGCAATAGATAAAGACCTTCGAATATTTGCTTACATCAACACGTTTTGAAATGTCATAACGCTGAGCACCACTAATTGATTTCAAACGACCAATGCGCTTTTCAGGTTTGTCATTGCCAAGATAAACATAAAGTGCGGGTCCCTTTTTGGTCTTGAAGTTGGAACCAAGTCTCAATTCATGGCGATCACCGCTCTTTAAAATACGAACAGAGCCAGTAGTCCATTTGACACTTTGACCTTTAATCACTCCCGATTTAACAACGTCGGCTGCAAAGGCATTTGTAAAAAATCCGCCAAGAATAAACATCATGACAGTCAAAAAACCGAGCTTTTTCATATCTTCCTCGTGCAAATATTACCGATTATTCAGGTTGGCACTGTTGAAAGTAAAATAAAAGCTTGCAGGCATTCACACATTGCGGAAGATAGAGCAAATAATTGTGAGCTAAACGTTGGAGTAACAAACATGATCAGCACCGGTGAAGCAGTCCTTCGATTACTTGCAGAGTATGATGTCGATACAATATTCGGCATTCCAGGCGTTCACACTCTGGATTTTTGCCGAGGGCTTGGCGATGATGCAAAAATACGGCACATCCATGCCCGAAATGAAATGGGTGCAGGCTTCATGGCAGATGGTTATGCCCGTTCCAACGGCAAACCCGGTGTGTGTCTTACAATCTCTGGCCCTGGCGTTACCAATGCTGCAACCCCGCTTGGCCAATCCTATGCAGATTCAGTTCCGCTGTTGCTAATCTCTGCTGAAGCACATTCTGATACATTGGAAAAAGGCCACGGCACGCTCCATGAGGTAACCGATCTTAACGCAGTCACCCGCCCGCTTTGTGCCTTAAGTGCCTGTGCGAGAAAATCAGAGGATATTCCCCAGTTGATGGCTAGAGCCTTCTCAATCTTTGCATCCCAAAGACCAAGGCCGGTTCACATATCCATCCCGATTGATGTGCTGGCAAATTATATTGAATACGACTGGAAGGCTATAAAACCAGCAACCCGCGCACAGGCTGATACCGAGTTATTGGAACAAGCAGCTGAAATAATTAGCACGGCAGAAAATCCCTATATCCTTATTGGTGGTGGCGCCTATGGGTCTGATATTCAAACCCTTGCCGAGCGCGCAGGCGCAACCGTAATTTTTTCCAACGCAGGCAAAGGCATTATGCCCGAAAGCCACCCTTTAAGTCTGGGTGGGTCAATCTGCCGATCAGAAACAAAGGATCTGTTAAAAGATGCTGATCTTGTTTTTGCAATCGGAACAGAGCTTTCAGAAACCGACAATTACGTCGGCAAACTTGAGTTCGAATGCCCGCTTATTCGCGTCGATATTGATCCGAACAAGATGATTGATCTTCACCCCGCAAACTTGGCAATCATTGGTGATGCCGCCCCTGCAGTTGAAAAACTAACTGCCCTATTGCCGGATACCACGCCGGATACATCTGGCAAGCAACAAGTCATTGCCAAAACCAAAAAAGCCATCGAAGGAACACTGAATGTTTCCGAAGAAAAACATGTAAAAATTCTTGGCAAACTAAGAGAAACCCTGTCGTCGAACACAATCTTCATGAGTGACGCGACGCAGATGACCTACACTGCATCTTTTAGTCTTCAGGTCGATGAAGCAAGATGCTCGCACTATGCAGCCGGCTATTGCGCATTGGGTTTTGCATTCCCCAATGCCATTGGCGCAAAACTTGCTCATCCGGATACTCCGGTAATTGCGATCGCAGGCGATAGCGGAACCATGTTTACTGTGCAAGAGTTTGTAACCGCAGCAGAATTAAAACTGCCACTCCCACTCATCCTTTGGCACAACGACGGCTATAAACAAATCCGCGATGACATGAGGGAGGCAAATGTTCCGCGCATCGCGGTGGACGGCCTGTCACCCGATTACATGGCCTTGGCAAAAGCAATGCACTGTAATTCGGTACAGCCTGCTTCCATGCTTGAATTGGGAGAAGCTGTAACAGCAGCATTGAGTGCAGATCGTCCAACTATCATCCTGGTTCGTGAAGACAGCGCCTGGCTGGAATAGTCTTACTCTAATGGCCAAACCTTTGGCCATTCAGTTGCCTGCCCATCGCATTCTATTTTGGTGTGCTGTTCGATCAGCACCAAATTGGAATAATACTCGCCATCCCACATAAGCGTGGAATTACCACCGCAATCTCCCAAGCCCCTGCCTTTGTAAAAGGAGGTAATAACAGATGCTTCCTCGTCCCACTGCAATCCGGGGCCAAGCATGTCTGCCGATGGACCCCGTTCGGAAATCGACGGAATTGCAAATATTCTGGTTTCCGAGGCATTCCAGTTAACGGCAATGACAATTTCAGAAGTATTGTAGGCAGCAGGTGCACCACACGGCAGGATATAAATCTTGTTTTTGTCTTTTCCCTCAACAACTGTGCCAAACAGATCAGCAATCAAGTCTTGCCCCTCTTCATAGCCTTTACTGCATTTGTCTGGTGTATTTTCCCAAACAATCATCACTATCTGCGGAAGATCGGAAGAGGCTTCGAGTTGGGTGAACTTAAACTCGGGTTCATCAGCATTTGCTGATGGCACCCAAAGCGAAAGAAAAAACACTGCGATAAAATTAACAAGTTTCATTATACCGAACTCTAGGAATTAATTTCACCTTCCCATTACCGCATTTATGCTTGGCAAGAACAAGACAGTTTGTTACCGCTTGATAAATCGTTTTTCTGGATGAATTTCATGTCACGTACATCAGCTAACATTCTTCTGCTCATGGCAGGTGCTATATGGGGCATGGGTTTTGTAGCCCAACAAACCGCCATGGATGATATCGGTCCGATGTTGTTTATTGGCATGCGGTTTATGCTTGCGGGTCTGGCTGTAGCACCCTTTGCCTATGCAGAGATGAAGCGGAAGAAAATTGCGTCAATGTCTGGAGAAATCAATCGATACAAGGGTTCATTTTTTATGGTTGGCTTGGCGTTTTTCCTGGGCATGACATTTCAGCAAGTTGGCCTCATTGGAACAAGCGTTACAAACGCAGGTTTCTTGACAGCGCTTTATGTGATCATGGTCCCAATCATCATGATAAGTGTCTTGCGCGTTGCTCAACCCGTGATTATTTGGCCCGCATCCCTATTAGCCCTAGGCGGAATATATCTACTAAGCGGCGGGGATTTGGCCAGCCTAAACAATGGCGACATGCTTATAATTCTCTGTGCGCTATTTTGGGCAGGGCATGTAATTTTGACCGGACGGGTTGGACAGAAAACAGACTTGCCAGTTACCATGGCAACGTTGCAGTTTTTTGTAACAGCCATTCTCGCCTTTATCTGTTTTGCAATTGCGAGCACGTTCGACCTTGGTGAAAGCTTCCCTTCATCTGCTCAACTATATGGAGCATTGCCTGAAATCCTTTATGCTGGATTTTTTGCAGGTGGCCTTGGTTTTACATTACAAGCAGTTGGGACAACGCTACACCACAGAAAGCGCTGCAGCAGTTCTAATCTCAACCGAAAGCCTGTTTGCTGCAATGTTTGGGGCATTCTTCCTCGGCGATCGTTTACAACAATGGGGTTATGTCGGTTGTGGTCTAATCTTTGCAGCAATCTTGATGGTGGAATTAATGCCTAGAAAAGCGACTACTCAACCGGCAGAATAAAAAATACCCGCCAGTTAGACGGATATGATTTCTTTAATTCTCCGAACACAAACCTTAGCGGTGTCCACCATCATAGTAATTTCTATGGTAATGGCGTTTTACATGATGCCGATGATCGCAGTACTAGACTCTTGATCTGAATGCGTTGGTGAGTTTAGGTTTTGAACGCTTGCGGTTTGCTATTATGTGATCGAATATTGCCTCGTCGAGTGTGTCATCGGGCATAG
>JAALLB010000095.1 GCA_011087745.1 Hyphomicrobiales bacterium
ACTATCCGTTGTGAATCAATAACTTAATAAAATCCTTATCCCGAATTCGCGTTACGTTAGTACTATTAACCGCCCTGATACATTCAGGATGGTTTCAATTTCACCCAAAGGGAAGAAGAAGTAAAAAACGATAAAGGCTGTAATGTTGGAGCCGGGTCATGCCCCGCCAGTTGTGTGATGTTTGGGCTGCCGCCAATTGATGCAGCTGAAGTCATTACAATCAGTGCGAGCCACAAGGGATTTGATAAGCTAAAGAACTGAATAACGAGCGCAACGCAAATCGGTAAGGCCAATTGTAAAATCGCCAAAAAACTACTGTTTCACGAATATCAGACAGGCTTCCGACAGCTGTTTTCCAGCCAATCCTGAAAGCGTTTGCAAATAGTATAAGCCCGACCAAAATTGGTAGTCAGGGTTGTAATGTGTTTGTCAATGCGGGGAGCGTTACGCCAGCAACAAGACCCAGGACGAGAACAAGGCTGCCATTGCGGGCGCATAGTTGCAGAAAGTTGCCAATGATCACGATGGCCCTTGGCGCATGTTTTCCGGCAACCAGGTCGCAAGTTCAGGGAAAAGAATAAGCACGAAAACCATTACAACCATGAGCATGAACATTGGAAGCGCTGCCTTGGCGATATAGTTCATTTCATGATCTGTCATGCCTTGTAACACAAACAGGTTAAAACCAATTGGCGGAGTGATTTGTGCCATTTCAACGACAACGACAATGAAAATACCGAACCAGATAATATCTATTCCTGCCTGACGGATCATCGGCTCAACCACTGCGATGGTTAAAACAACAGATGAAATTCCATCCAGGAAACAACCAATGATGATATAAAAAACCAACAGGCCCATGAGTAGCTGGAAGCGGGATAGTTCCAGTGAACCGATCCACTCCGCCAGTGCTTTAGGAAGACCGGTAAAACCCATGGCCAGCGAAAGGAATGCTGCACCTGCAAGAATTAGTGCAATCATTGCTGAAGTTCGGGTAGCACCCATGAGGCTTTCAAAAAAACTGTTGCGATTCAAGGACCCTTGAGTGGCCGCCAAAGCCAGTGATCCCAAAACACCAAAGGCCGCTGCTTCTGTTGCAGTTGCAAATCCGAGGTACATTGAACCAATTACGAGACTGATAAGAAGAATTACGGGTATCAAAAACTTGGAGTTTTCAACTTTCTCCATGAAGGTCATTCGCGGCTCTTCAATAGGTTTGAAATCGGGAGACAACTTGGAGACTATGATTACATAGACCATGAATAAGGAAGCCAGAAAAAGACCTGGCAAAATGCCTGCAATAAAGAGCTTGGTAATGGATTCGTTGATAGTAACTCCGTACACAATAAGGGTAAGCGAAGGCGGGATCATCAATCCGAGTGTTGCTGCACCAGCAAGCGTGCCGATGACCATGGATTCAGGATATTCTCGTTTGCGCAGTTCCGGGATGGACATCTTCCCAACAGTAGTAAGTGTTGCAGCGGATGAACCGGAGACGGCTGCAAATACTGTACAGCCAACGATGTTGGTATGAACCAAACCGCCGGGCAATCGAGCCATCCAAGGGGATAACCCCTTGAACATATCCTCAGAAAGCCGGGTCCTGAATAAAACTTCGCCCATCCAGATAAATAGCGGTAATGCGGAAAGTGTCCATGAGGATGAAGCTCCCCAAATGATCGTCATCATTGCATCGCCTGCAGGCCGTGTAGTGAATAATTCCATGCCGACAAATGCAACACCCAGGAGCGCCAAGCCTACCCAAACGCCGCTACCGAGTAGCAAAAATAAAACGAAAAGAAATATGCCAGTTGCGTAAAACTCATCCATTGATCACACCTCTGGCCCGGAGAATTTTTCGCCGTTCATGTTGTGATCGCGGGTTTTGAATAAGGTGACAAGATTATCAAGGAAGCAAATTGCAAGTAATATTGCACCAATCGCTACAGGGATTTGCGGTATCCAAAGTGGTGTTGCGTCACGGCCCTGACTGATATCATTCCACTGAATTGAGCCTTGAACCAGACGGACAGCATAAAATGCCAGATATCCGGACGCCAGTGTGCCGATTGTGAAGCACCAGACTTCTGCCCAGAAGCGGCGTTCGCCCAAAGCGTTTAAAAACAGGCTGACTCGGATGTGGCTGTCCGCATTAAGGGCATAGGCAAATGCAAAAAAAGAAGATGCAGCCATAAAGTACCCTGCATAGGCCGTTGATCCTGGAAACGAAACCCCTATCCAGCGGCAAATCATTTGGGCAACAATAATAAAGAGGAGGATTAACAGGCAGATTGCTGCCAGCGCGCCGGAAAAAGTATACAGACGGTCAAGAAATTTTCGCATTTGCCTCCCCTCATGCAATGTGTGGATCTAGTCGCCATTAAGGCGACTACGGATAAGTTTTATTTGCTGTAAGCGTCGATAATGGCTTTGCCTTTATCACCTGCAGAATCGAGCCATTCAGATGTCATTGTTTCACCGAATGCTTTTAGCTCTGCTTTCAGACCATCGCCTGGAGCTGCGATTGTCATACCGCCTTCTTTAAGCCCGTTAAGGTAAAAGCTTGTAAGTTCTTTGGCTTTTGCAAGACCATCAGCTGCAGTTTTTGCACCGCAATCAGTGATTGCTGCTTTGGCTTTATCATCCAGTGCATTGTATGCGTCTTTGTTTACGAAAACCGTGTTGCGAGGCAACCAGGCTTGAACGTCATAAAAATGGGTTAGATGTTCCCAAACTTTTCGGTCGTAGCCAGTTGAACCTGAAGAAACAAAAGCTTCTGCAACGCCGGTTGCCAAAGCTTGTGAAAGTTCCGCAGCTTCAATTTGGACCGGAACCATGCCGGCAAGTTCAGCAATACGTGCTGTTGCAGCATTGTATGCGCGGAATTTAATGCCCTGCATGTCAGCTACTGCGTTTACTTCTTTTTTGAAATAAAGCCCTTGTGGAGGCCACGGCACAGCATAAACATAAACGAGGTTCTGCTCATCTAGTGCTGCTTTCATTTGTTCTTGAGCCGCAGCCCACAGTTTTTCTGAAGCATCAAATGATGTTGCAACAAAAGGAACTGAATCGACACCAAAAAGCGGGTTTTCATTGGCATGGGCAGAAAGCAGACGCTCGCCGATTGGAGCTTGTCCGGTTTGAACTGCGCGTTTGATCTCTCCACCTTTAAAGAGCGAACCGCCTGGATGGGTAACAACTTCCAAGCCACCAGAAGTATCGGTTACACATTTTGCAAATGCAGCGCCGTTTTCTGAATGGTAATTTGATGATGAATAGGCCATTGGCATGTCCCATTTTTCTGCAGCTACAGTGCCAACAACGCAAATTGATAATGCTGTGCCAGCGAGCAGGCTCTTAAGAATTTTCATTTTTCTCTCCCTTTGTTGTTCTTAATCAGGATTAAAGCGCATGGGAGAATATTGTGCAAGGTCTAAATTGGATTTGGAACCGTCGATCATTTGAGACAGTATTCGTCCTGTCTTGGGTCCCGAGGTTAATCCAATGTGTTGGTGTCCGAATGCGAACCAGGCATTTTGAGCCTTGGGAGACCGACCAATAACAGGAATGGAATCTGCAGGAGCAGGTCGATGCCCCATCCAGGTTTCTGTGTGTTTCCATGTTAAATCCGGCATGGTTTTCTTGACGTTGCGAAGCAATAAATCAAATGGCTTTTTGGAGGGTTCAAGTTTTAACCCGCCAAATTCGACAATGCCTGCAAGTCGAATACGGCCATCCATGGGTGTAATGACGTATTTGCCACCCGCATCCATGTAGGTTGCCCTGGGCATCATATTGGGTTCCCAAAGCTCGACATGATAACCACGCTCACTTTCTAAGGGAACTTTTACACCCAGTGCTTTTGCGAGGGGTCCAGACCATGCACCTGTGCAAATAGCAATTTGGTCAAAGCTCAGCTTACCACTGTTTGTTTCAAGCCATTGTACCTTGCCGTTATCGATTTCAAATCCGGTAATTTCGCTTTTTTCAATTTTACCGCCATGGTCTACAAAATGTGTGGCGAGGTCATTTATATATCTACCTGGGTCATTAATCCGGCCATGCCCCTTGAGGTTGGCCGCGTACTTGAATTTCCCGGAAAATATGGGGTCATAGTCGCCAAGTGCTTTGTCTTTAAGTTCGGTCCATTCAATACCAAAACTTTCGCGAAGGTCCCATGCAATTTTATCTTCTTCAAACGCTGCCCGATCTTCATACATATACAGATAATCACAGGGTTTGATCCATTTTTCGGCGATTGTGCCTTTTGCAAGCTGCTGGTGTTCTGTTAAGCTATCACCAACAACCCCGTGGATTGCAGCAGCGATGCGATGAAGATCGGATGTATTTGCGTAACTGAGGTATTTGGTTAGCCAGGGAAGCAGTTTTGGAAGGTATCGGTATTTTAGAAACAAGGGGCCGTCTTTGCTGAACAGCAACTTGGGAGCTTTTTTAATAACGCCGGGCACGGTTACCGGTATAGAAGCACATGAAGCAAGAACCCCGCCATTTCCGTAGCTGGCACCTGCAGCGGGACCTTCTTTGTCGATGAGCGTTACGGTGTAGCCAGCTCTTTGCAGGCGTATAGCAGTTGAAACGCCAACAATGCCAGCTCCGGTAACACCGATGTGGTCTTTTGTAGTTGCCTTGCTCATGTTACCTCATATCCAGGCTATATAACCATGACAGATAACGATGATAACAAGCTTGGGTCAATCAATTAATATTTCAAAAGGCACCAAAATTGGCGTCTTGATGCTTGAAACACAATTTCCGCGCTTGCCTGGTGATATCGGAAACCCTGAAAGTTTTGATGATCCTGTCATTTACAAGACGGTGAAAGGTGCTTCGCCTGAAAAGGTGGTTAGAGATCAAAGCAAAGCCTTGCTCAGCCCATTTATTAACGCTGGCAAAGAGTTGATTGCAGACGGCGCGGAGCTGATTACAACCAGTTGCGGGTTTTTGATCTATTTTCAGCAAGAATTACAAGATGCGCTTGGTGTGCCTGTGGTGACTTCATCCTTGTTGATGTTTTCTGAGTTGGAGCAGAAGGTTGGTTCCGGGAATGTTGGTATTCTGACAATATCCAAATCATCTTTGTCATCAGATTTTTTGGAAAAGTCGAACATACCTCCCAGCACGCCAATTGGTACTACAGAGGGCGGAACGGAATTTACCAGCGCAATTCTAGAAAACAGAGAAAGCTTTGATATTCACTTGTGTGAAGAAGATAACGTAAATGCGGCTTTGGTGCTGCTAGAGAAATTTCCACATATCAAGACGATCCTGCTTGAGTGCACCAACATGCCTCCACATAAAACGGCAATTGAAAAGGCCACTGGGCTTGAAGTTTATTCGATTATGGATCTGTTGAATTCGGCGGCATAAATTAGCCGAAGTTACATAACAAAGGGGCTGCCTAAGGAAGTAGGCAGCCCCTTCTAGCAAACTGAAAATTTACCCGGAGGGGGAGTTATTCAGTAGCGTTCTATGCTCTTGCTTGCCTCTTTTTTATCGAAGGCATTTTCGCGTTCCTTGAGCTCAGCACCTTCTGCTTTTGCCTGAACGACGTGCCATAATATCCATAAGGCAATACCAACGATCCACAAAAGTGTTTCCGTTCCTTGAAATGGGTAGATTGCACCCACTTCACCTAAATCAACAGCCCAGCTGTCATATCCTATTGTAGACATTTATTTTGTCCTATTCTGGGTTGTTAAAGTGCAGCTTTTTCAGCGGCAACGACATCGTCAACAGCTTGCTTGTCTTTGTGATCAAGACCTTCCAATTCGACTGAATGAGGCATTCTAAGGATTCCCATGCCGGCCATAATCTTGGAGACTATGAATGCTGGAAGGAAACCCAGTACAAAGAACATGATGACCGCGCCAATGAACTGACCAAGCGGGTTAATTGTGGCGTAACCTTCATACGGCGATGACGGTGCTCCCCACAACATGAAGCCTGCATAGCCGTGAACAGCAACTGCACCTACAGCATCATCGATTTTGAAACGACGCTCAACATAAAAGTGAAGTTTATAAGCCGCCCATGCACCAAATCCACCAATCAGCATTGCCTGGATCGGATGATACAGATCATTACCAGCAGAAGCGGTGATGATCCCTGCCAGTCCACCAGAGAAGGTCCAGAAAGGATCTCCTTTGGAAACCATGTAGGCCATTAACATTCCTCCTGATAGCGACATCAAGAAGTTGAAGGTTATTGCACCCAATGTTGTTGGCGCTAGATAGATGTTTGTGGCAGTCCAGGTTACACCCGTGATTTGGCCATCGATCACCTCTGGCGCAATGATTGGAACGTTACACACTGCATAAAACCCCCAGAAGCCGGTATAGATCATAAACAGACCTAACACGACCATCCAAGGGTTATGCGGAGGAATATCGCGCGGCGTTCCATCAGCCGCAAATTTACCAAGCCGTGGTCCCAAGACATACAATACGCCTAGTGCGTAACCACCAGCAATTGCGTGAATAACACCTGATGCATAGGCATCATGATATCCAAGCAGTTGAACCATCCAACCACCGTAATGCCAACCCCAGGCAGCATCTATGATCCAGAAAACTGAACCAATTAGAACTGCATGGATCCAGAACGCTGTAGAGCGAATACGCTCAATAACCGAACCAGAAACAATTGAAGCTGCTGTCCATGAGAACAGCAAGAAGGCTGCCCAGAAAACGCCGGTTATCCGATCGCCCAAATGGGTTGCCATTGTTGGCGAGTTCGCAGCATTGGCAGAACCATCAACAAAACCGCCTGTAAAGCCAGGACCATTTGGAAATGCCCAATAGATCCACCAGCCAAAGAAAAAGAACGTAATTGTAACCAATGGTATTAACATGGAATTTTTCATTAAAGTATGCAGGTGGTTCCTACGCCGTGAAGCGCCGGCCTCAGTCCTGAAGCTTCCGGAGACTTTTTGTCGAACCTTTGTCATG
>JAALLB010000096.1 GCA_011087745.1 Hyphomicrobiales bacterium
AAAATCCTCACCTGCACTTTCTCATTCAACGTTCGGTAACTTGGCAATACCGTTGCAAAGGCAGCCATTCAAATTCTCTTCCATAATTCCTATATGATGGTAAACTGAAATAACTGTAACAACTTTGCGAACAACTCATGCGTCTTGGTATCATACCTTTTTTATTACTGTTTATACCCATATTGGAAATTGCTGTCTTTATCATGGTTGGCGGTCAAATTGGTGTAATTTCAACGCTTGGTATGATTTTGGTCACTGCCATATTGGGTTCTATCTTGTTGCGAATTCAAGGATTTGCAACGCTAGACCGTATTCAGGAGCAATCCAGAAATGGTGCAATTCCCGGTAAAGAGCTTGTAAGTGGTGTCATCATCATGATTGCAGGTGTTTTACTCTTAACACCCGGTTTTGTAACAGATTCTATCGGTTTCCTGCTGTTTTTCCCGCCTTTTAGACATTTTCTTTGGTCAGCAATTGCTTCTAAAGTCGTTGTCCAGACAAAGGGTGCTTTTCAAGATGGTGCAAACCCATTTGGCAAACCACATGGAAACCAAAGTTCTGAAGGTGTTGTCGACCTTGATCCATCCGAATTTTCTGAAAAGGAAAATCCTGACAGCCCATGGAATAAACTGGACGATAAATAATAGCGTTTGAAGCCTCCATTTTAGCATAGTTCTTGTTTCACTTATCGGTACGTGCTAGCCAGCACGTTGAGAATGGCGCAAATATACTTGCCTATTTAATTTAGATTGAACACTCAAGGTTTTGACATGGCTAAAAAAGCAGCACCTAAGAAAGCAGAAACAAAAACAGAAGCAGCACCAAATGGCGAAGAAATGGCTCCTGCCATGAACATTTTGGCGCAATATGTGAAAGATTTTTCTTTTGAAAATCCACATGCACCCGGCTCTCTGCGTCCACGTGATAAAGCACCAGAAATAAACATCAACATCAATGTAAATCCAAATGCGATGTCAGAAACTGATTTCGAAGTTGAGCTAAAGCTGGATGCTAAAGCTACTGATGGTGATGAAGTGCTTTTCAATGTTGAACTAATCTACGCCGGCATTTTCCGCTTCACTGGCATGCCACAAGAAATGTTGCAGATGGCAGTTTTAATTGAAGCGCCTCGCATGCTTTTCCCGTTTGCTCGTCAAATTATGGCTGATGCAACACGTAATGGCAGCTTCCCTCCACTGATGATTGATCCCGTGGATTTCGCACAACTGTTCCAACAGCGCATGCAACAACAGCAAGCTGCTGAAGGTACTGCTTAACAGACTTTACTAAGTTCCCCTTTGATGGAAACATTGAAGGGGAATTTAAAGACTACCGGTTTTTTTCCATATAGAATTTTCACCCAGAGTTTCAACAAAAGCATGATGCTTTTCGATATCTTCTAAACTCAGTGGCGAGACTAACGGTCTTGGTCTTTGGATCATTTGAACAGACCCGTCTTCATTTAAACCAGCATCGGATTTTTGTTCACCTGAACTTTCCTGTTCAAGACTGAATGAAGCCTGCCGTCCACCCAAGAGCTCGATGTAAACTTCAGCAAGAATTTCAGAATCGAGCAGGGCTCCGTGTTTTTCACGTTTCGAATTATCAATTGAATAACGCGAACATAGTGCATCCAGCGAGTTCGGTCCCATCGGATGCTTTCGCCGGGCAATCTGCAGTGTATCACCAACACGTACCTGATCAATTGGCGGTTTGCCTATTCGTTTTAACTCGGCATTTAGAAAGCCGGTATCGAACGATGCATTGTGGGCAATCAAACTGCCTTCTGCAAAGAATTCCAAAAAATCATCGGCTACTTCTGAAAACTTTGGCTTGTCTTTCAGGAAATCATTGCTGATGCCGTGCACTTTTAGTGCTTCTGGATGAACTTCCTTTCCTTCCGGATTTACGAAAACATGAAAGGTATTGCCGCTTGGAAACCGATTGATAAGTTCCACCGCACCAATTTCAATAACCCGGTCACCATCGTTAGCCTTAAGGCCCGTGGTTTCTGTATCAAATATAATTTCGCGTAGAATTTCTGACATGAGTTAAATCTAGTATTTGTTGCTCAACCTGTCACCTAGGAAGCGCGGTCCTGTACAGATTTTTAGAGCAAGGCCTGAATTATCTCTTTCACTTTACTGCGGGTTTCTTCTAATCCCTGACTTGTATCAATTAGGAAATCTGCTTTTTCACGTTTTTGGCTGTCTGGAACCTGGCAAGCAAGAATGGCTTCAAACTTCTCTTCGCTCATTCCGTCACGGGCAAGGACTCGTTCGCGTTGTACTGAAGCTGGTGCTGTAACCACAATTATTTTATCGACCCGATTGATACCGCCAGTTTCAAACAATAATGGAATATCAAGAACAACGAGCTTTTCGCCACGCGCTTTTGAGCTCTTCAAAAATTCCTGCTCTTCTTGATGAATCAAGGGATGGATAATGGCTTCCAGTTTTTTCATGTTATCTGGCTTGCCGATAACATATTCGCTTAATTTTACCCGATCAACGGTTCCATCTGCTGTCGTATTTGGAAATGCTTCTTCGATCAGAGGAGCTGCCTTTCCGGAATACAGCTCATGAACCGTTGCATCAGCATCATAAACTGCAATTCCCTCATCGCGGAACATCTGCGAAGTTGTGGATTTTCCCATGCCTATGGATCCGGTTAGCCCTGCCCTGATCATGCTGAAAGTTCCAAAATCAACTTGCGTAGCTGCGGCGTTACGTCTGGGCGAATACCAAACCACTTTTCAAACCCGGGTACTGCCTGATGCAACAGCATGCCCAAGCCATCGACGGTTTTTAATCCGCGCTCATTTGCAGATTTCAAAAACGGTGTTTCAAGCGGGGAATAAACAATATCTGTCACAATTGTATTGTCAGAAAGCACGGATAGATCAGGCATCATTGATGCATCAGTGCCAGCCATGCCAATGGAAGTTGTATTCACTATCAAATCAGTTCTTGGCATCAAATCCGGCAAGTCCGCCCAGTTGTGTGCCGAGCAATTGTCACCGAATTGGTTCGCCAATTTTTGGGCACGCTCATAGGTGCGGTTCACAATGAGAATTTTTTCAAAGCCAGCTTCGAGCAATGAATGGACAATTGCACGCGATGCACCTCCGGCACCCAAGACCATTGCTGTTTTTCCATCCCGCCATTCAGGTGCAAACTCATCCAAATTTGCAGAAAAGCCATAAGCATCTGTGTTACCTCCACAAAGAATTTCGCTTTCTATCCAAAGTGTATTTACCGCGCCAATGGCTTTTGCTGCATCATCAAGTTTTGTCAAATTTTCAAAGGCAATTTCTTTATGAGGAATGGTTACATTGCCTCCGACAAATTCACTATTTGGGAGGTCTTTCAAAAACTTCTGGAAGTTTTCAGGTTCTACACCAAGAGGCTCATAACTTGCGTTGATACCATAATGGTCGATCCAAAACCCATGCAACATGGGAGATTTTGAATGAGAGATTGGCCAGCCGGTTACAAATGCTTTTTTCATTTATTCAACCAGATTCAGTTTTCGAAGTTGTGCGAGCAGTGGTAATACAGGAAGACCAATTATCGAGAAATAATCGCCTTCAATTTTTTCAAATAGCTGAACTCCCAACCCCTCTATCTGGTAAGCACCAACACTTGATAGAACTTTTTCTCCAGCAGTAGATAAATGGCGACCAATAAATCCTGGATCTAGTTTTCGAATTGTAATCGTCGCTACTTCAACATGACTCCAAAGAACCTCGCCGTTTCTTATCAAGGAAACCGCTGCGTTAGGTTGGTGTTTTTTTCCTGAAAGTAAGAGCAGCCGTCTTTGTGCTTCTTCCATGTTTTTGACTTTATGGAGGAGTTGTCCTTCAAGAGATAAGGTTTGATCACAGCCAATAACGTATGCATCAACGTTAGTTTTTGAAACTTCAGTTGCCTTGGCGATTGCCAATACTTCTGCAACATCCTCGCCACCAAGGCCGGCTTGAATTAAGGGTGCTTCAACCTCTCGCTCATCAATATCTGCAGTTTGCGTAGAAAAACTAACACCGGCATTTTTTAGCAATTCCTGACGATGCTTGCTTTTTGAAGCCAGAATAATATCAGTCATTATTTTCTTTCTCAGCTTCCAATTTTGCGATGTGTTGTGAATGCAATACCAAAATTGTGGCAGCGGCTTCCTCAATTGATTTTCTCGATACATCGACCAATGGCCAATCATGTTTTGCGCTTAGTTTTCTGGCATTCACCAGTTCTTCTGCAATCGAGGCACGATCTGCATAAGAAGCACTATGAACACTTGCATTTAATTCCAGCAATCTGTTTTGGCGCACCTGTTGAATACGATCTGTTGATGCGATTAAGGTAACAATCAGTGGTTTTTTTGCATTGATAACTTTTTCTGGCAAAACCATGCCCGGAACCAACGGGATGTTCGCTGTTTTTACTCCTCGGTTTGCGAGGTAAATACTAGTCGGTGTCTTTGATGTTCGAGAAATACCCAACAAGATGACATCTACATCTTCGACATTTTCGGGAATCACTCCATCATCATGCAGCATTGTGAAATTCAGAGCATGGATACGATTGAAATATTCGCTATCAAGCGCGTGCTGAGCGCCAACTACCCTACGGGTTGGTTTTCCAAGATAGGAATGGAATGATTGAAAAATTGGTTCCAATACAGATACAACCGGAACGCCAATTTCCTTGCACTTTGATTCCAGATATTCACCAATTTCAAAATCAGAAATTGTATAGAGAACTATGCCAGGCTCTTTGGTGATTGCTTGAATGGCATTTTTCAATTTCATTTGATTACGAACCAATGGATAAATGTGTTCTATCGCCTGATTGAACTGATATTGTGAGGTCACAGCTCGAGCAGAGGCTATCAGTGTTTCACCGGTTGAATCTGATATTAAGTGCAAGTGAAAAGAACTTTGTTGATCGTTCAATTGATTTTACTTTCATGTGGACGGCTGTGGATAAATTACCCATAGATCGATGGGATTAAATTTTATGCCCATTATCGGAAATTCCGCACACAATAACATTGTATGTACACTTTTGAATAGAAAATGTTAATTATGGGGATAAATGGGAAAACTTCGTGAGATATTTTGTATCCGAACTGTTCAATTATATTTGTTATTTTGTAAGTATCTGATTTAATTGGATATAATATAAATTTCCTAATAATTAACAAAGTGCATTTTTAAGCAAAGTGAATTACAGGTATAGAAATTGCGAATTATAGAATTCTGTGAGTTATAGAATTCTGTGAGTTAAAAAGAATTACCGCTATTCACAGACTCTAATAAGAATCAAATAAACCGAAGGTAAAACTTCTTTTATAGCGTAACTATGGAGAACGGATTTTGAGGAAAGTTTTAGAAGTATTGAAGGGTAAAAGTTTGGAGATACCACCAGTATGGCTAATGAGACAGGCAGGTAGATATTTACCAGAATACAGAGAGACACGTAAACATGCAGGTGGGTTTTTAAATCTTTGCTATAATCCGGAATTAGCAATTGAAGTAACCCTGCAGCCTATTACACGATTTGGTTTTGATGCTTCCATATTGTTTTCAGATATTTTGGTAATTCCTGATGCCCTTGGACGTAAGGTTGAATTTAAGGAAGGCGAAGGTCCCGTTCTTGAGCCCATTCGTATTGATGAAATTGATAAACTTAAGTTGGACGGTTTTATTGATCATCTTAAGCCGATTCTTCAAACTGTAAGTGGTTTGAGAGCAGAGTTACCCAATGAAACCACTCTAATTGGTTTTTGTGGCGCACCCTGGACTGTCGCAACCTATATGATTGCTGGTCATGGAACCCCTGATCAAGCGCCTGCAAGATTGTTTGCTCATCAACACCCTGAAGAATTTCAGAAATTGATTGATACTCTGGTTAAATCTTCTTCCAGTTATTTGATAGCTCAATTTATAGCTGGTGCAGATATGGTCCAGATTTTTGATAGCTGGGCTGGAATTTTGGGCGGGGACCAATTTCAACGCTGGTGTGTAAAACCAATGGCTGCAATTGTCGAAAATGTTCGTAAAGAGATACCTGATGCACCCATTATTGGTTTTCCTAAAGGTGCGGGTAGTCAGTATAATGGTTACCGGGAAGCAACTGGTATTACCGGACTTGGGCTTGATTGGTCGGTTCCTATGGCACAAGCTAAAGAACTACAAATGGGTGGAGCAGTTCAAGGGTTGTTGGATCCCTTGAGGGTTATTGCGGGTGGTTCAGCACTTGATGATGGCGTGGATGAAGTTCTTGAAAACCTGGGAGCCGGGCCACTGATCTTTAATCTGGGTCATGGTATTACGCCTCAAGCACCTATAGCTCATGTGGAACAGCTCCTGGCGCGTGTTAGAGGAAGTTAGATCATGTATGAATGGGTAAAAGTTGCGCATATTATTTCTGTTATTAGCTGGATGGCAGGTTTGTTATATTTACCCAGGCTTTTGATTTATCATTTTGATGCGGAGATTGGGACTGTTCAATCAGAAATTTTTAAAACCATGGAACGTAGGCTGCTTAAAGCAATTATGACGCCTGCGATGATCGCAACTTGGGTTTTTGGTCTATGGCTCATGGTATTAATTGATGCTCACAAGGAGGGGTGGTTCGTGTCTAAATTCTTTCTGGTTATTTTGATGAGTGCTTTTCATATGTTTATGGCTCGTTGGGTGCGTGAGTTTTCTGAAGATAAGCGTTTGCGTTCTACAAAATTTTACAGAGTATCCAATGAAGGCCCTACGGTTTTGATGATTTTGATCGTGATTCTTGTTGTTGTGAAGCCATTTTGATCCAAAATTAGCTTTTTCTTAGTTCTGTAAAGAGTTTTGGAGGTATTGCCAAGTTACCGAACGTTGAATGAGAAAGTGCAGGTGAGGATTTTTTA
>JAALLB010000097.1 GCA_011087745.1 Hyphomicrobiales bacterium
CACATGGAAAGACCCATCCGGTCACCTTCAGCAAAGATGTGTGCATGCGGTAGCTGCTTCACTTGGGGCAATGGACCTTGGAATGAGTGAGCACTTAAAGCCCATTCATAAAAAAGTAGCGCAAATGATTGCAGATGAGATCATTCCGCTTGATGAGGAATTTCTGTCAGAAGTTGAGAAGGGTGATCGCTGGGAATATACGCCACGTCAAACTGAAATTCTTGAAGGCTTAAAGGCAAAGGCAAAAGAGCGTGGGCTTTGGAATTTCTGGCTTACAGACTCCAGCAAAGGTTATGGCTTAACGATTGTTGAATATGCTTATCTTGCGGAAGAAATGAGCAAGGCTCATTTGGGTGCTGAGGTGTTTAACTGTAGCGCGCCAGATACCGGTAATATGGAAGTTTTTGAACGATATGGAACTGAAACCCATAAAAAGAATGGTTGTCCAGATTGCTCGAAGGAGAAATTCGTTCTGCATATTTGATGACAGAACCTGATGTTGCTTCTTCAGATGCCACCAATATTTCCATGTCCTGCGTTCGCGATGGTGATGATTATGTTCTAAATGGTCAAAAATGGTGGTCTTCGGGAGCAGGGGACCCGCGTTGTGCCGTTTATATTGTCATGGTGAATACGCCAGATGAAAACCGGTCCAAACATCAGCAGCATTCTCAGGTAATTGTTGATGCAAAAACGTCTGGCATTGAAGTTCTTCGCCCTATGCAGGTTTACGGTCACGATGATGCACCGCACGGACATATGCATATCAAGTTTGATAATGTACGCGTGCCAGCTGAAAATCTTTTGTTGGGTGAAGGGCGGGGATTTGAAATATCTCAAGGACGTCTTGGACCGGGTAGAATTCATCATTGTATGCGAGCGATTGGACAAGCTGAACGAGCACTTGAGATGATGTGCAAGCGTTCAATGCAACGGGAGGCTTTTGGTAAGCGTCTTGCGCAATTGGGGGCCAATTTTGATATCATCGCCAATTGCCGCATGGAGACTGAGCAGGCGCGATTGCTTTGCCTTAAAGCTGCTTGGGTGATGGATCAAGGTGATGCTAGAGCTGCGGCACCGTGGATATCTCAAATCAAAGTCGTTGCACCCCTTATGGCCTTGAAGGTTATTGATGAAGCCGTGCAAATGTATGGTGCGCAAGGGATCTCACAAGATACATCGCTTGCCCGCGCATGGACCCATGTCAGAACCCTACGTTTGGCAGATGGTCCAGATGCAGTGCATCGTCGTCAGGTCGCACGAGCGGAGCTGAAAAAGTATACGCAAGAAAAAGTCTAGCAAGAGTAATGCGTGGCAAAGCCACAAGAGGAAGACACTTATGCGTGCAGTAATTTGCAAAGAATTTGGACCGATAACTGATCTTGAGATTCAAGAAGTTGATGATCCGCAACCCAATTCAAATGAAGTTGTTATTGATGCAGAAGCTATTGGTGTGAATTTTCCGGATGGGCTTCTTGTCCAGGGACTTTATCAGGTGAAACCTCCAACACCCTTTGTGCCGGGAATGGAGCTTGCAGGGACGATCAGTCAGGCTGGTGATAATTCTGGTTTTAAGGTGGGTGAGCGTGTTGCATCTGTTTGCATGACTGGTGCATTTGCTGAAAAAGTTAAAGTTCACAAGTCGCTGGTTATGCCGATACCTCAAGATGCCAATGTAGCTGAAATTACAGCCCTTATGTGTGGCTATGGTACTGCTCATCACGCGCTTAAACAAAGAGGGCAACTAAAGGCCGGTGAGACGCTTGCTGTTACCGGTGCATCTGGATTAACCGGATTGGCGGCTGTTCAAATTGGTAAAGCCATGGGTGCAAAAGTGATTGCAATTGCATCCACCGATGAGAAACGCAAAGTCTGCACAGAAAACGGAGCGGATATTACGCTTGGCTATGAGAACCTGAAAGACGAGCTGAAAACAGCGACCGATGGCAAAGGTGCAGATGTCATCTTTGAGGTTGTTGGCGGTGACGTTTTTTATGCATGCTCAAGAGCAATAAATTGGGGTGGTAGATTGTTGGTTGTCGGATTTGCCGACGGTGATATTCCGCAATTTCCAATAAACCTGGCGTTGGTCAAAGGCTCCAGTGTTGTGGGTGTTTTCTGGGGAACCTTCACACGAAAAGAGCCAGAAGTTTACGCCGAGAACATGAAAGAGCTTTTGGTTGGTATGCATCTGGCGATATTAAACCTCTGGTTGAACGCACATTTAAACTTGAAGAAGCATCTGAAGCCCTTCTACACATCCATGACCGCAAAGCGCGCGGCAAAGTGGTTTTGGTTCCTTAAAATTATGGAGACTTTGTTATGTCTATTCCTGAAAAAATGCATGGCCTTGTTTTAAAAGACGACGGATTTTCCGGAACGAGTGAGGAGCCGGCAATTTCTACCCTCGAGCCTTATCTTGATTTTATTGAGTTGGATGTTCCCGAACCACAAGATGGTCAGGTTCTCATTAAAACCATTATGGCGAGTGTGAACCCGTCTGATATGCATTTTATCAAGGGTGAGTATGGAGTACCAAGACGCAAAGGTATTCCTGCCGGGTTTGAAGCGGTTGGCCAAGTTGTAAAGGCAGGTAAGGGTGGCGATGGATTAATTGGAAAACGGGTTGGTTTTTTTGGTTCTGCATCTGGTGCTTGGGCAGACTACGCGATTTCAGAAATTTCCATGTGCGTACCGGTAATTGATCAGGTGCGTGATGAGGATGCTGCTGCGCTGCTTGTTAATCCGCTTACTGCCATAGCCATGTACGAAGAAGCAAAGGCTGATGGCAATAATTGTTTTATCATGACAGCGGCTGCCAGCCAGCTTTGTAAGTTAATTGCCGGCCTTGCAAAGGAAGATGGCACAAAGGTGATTTCTGTTGTGCGACGTGATGAGCATGTTGAAAGTTTGAAACACTATGGGTCAACATATGTTCTCAATTGCAAGTCTCCCAGTTTTGACAAAGAAATGCAGAAATTGATTAAAGAGCATAAACCGCGGGTGATGTTGGATGCGGTAGCAGATCAGGGATCTTCAGACATATTTTACGGCCATGCCTTCGGGCGCACGATGGATTGTTTATGGCAAACTGTCTCCCGATAATCCGGCTCTTGCGCAGATGGGTCAGTTTATTTTCATGGATAAGAAAATCGAAGGTTTTTGGCTCACCAAGTGGATGAAAATCACTTCGCCTGAAAAACTCATGCAGTCGGGTATGAAAGTTCAACAAATGTTTGCAAGTGGTAATTGGCAGACAGATATTGCGGAAAAAATACATCTAAAAGATGCATATGCAAAATTGCCCGAGGCACTTTCAAAAATGAATACCGGCAAGGTAATGTTAGTGCCGTGAGTGCTGCTTAACTTCTGTCTTCTAGCTTTGCTGCGATAACAACGATCTCGATCAAGGTGATCTCGTCACCAAGGTCTGCACCGACACAAGCCCGTTGTGGCCAGTTTTCTTTTGGGCCTATCCATTCATTCCATATAATGTCCATATCAGCCTTCATTGTCATGTCCTGCAGATAAATGGTGGCTTGTAATAGTGCCTCTTTCGAAGTGCCGGCCATTGCCAGGTTTTCATCAAGGAAATCGAGTGCATTTTGCGTCTGTATTGCGATACCTGGTGCAGCATGTGGGTCATATGACACAGCATAGACGAGGCCATCATATGAAGATACGAGACTGCGACCAATAGCGGGACCAAACACTCTATCGATTGTCATGGTTTTTCCTTCTCTCGTATTTCTGAAAACCCGTTTTATATACCCGTCGTGCGAGCTGGTTGAGCTTGCTTCCAGGGCGTTTTTTTGATCCAGCTAACAAAATAAGCCACGGCAATTAGAATAATAATACCAGCTCCATTGACCATAATCATTTTTGGCCAGCTTTTGCCAATTATATCAATGATGAAACCGCAAAAGCGCGAAAGCACAATGCTGGTGAGGAAGACGGCCAAAGATTGCTGACCCACCTTGTGCACGACTTTCACGAAATACCTTCCTATAAAATTCTTGAAATCAAGGCGTTTTCCACCTTCTCCGGCAAGTGCCCAAAAGACATATGCCAAGAACAGAAAATGCATGTAGCGCAAAATGCCAACGTCGCTTTTTTCCATGAACTCCCAGAAGTTTATTCGGAAAGCTTGGAAGACCGAGAACGGTTCCAGGTTTGAATATTTCTCAGAGTAAAATGGTTCACGGATGAGCTGTGACAGGCTTTCAACACCAAATAGCGAGCGGGCAGCTTCCTGATTCAGGACGACATTATCAACCTGATTGTAAATTCCCCAGAATGAGAATGGTACGTAAAACAAAACGATCAGGGCGCAGATTATTACATAGGTCCATTTGAGCGGCGGTTTTGGTAGCCATCCCATCATGAACGAAAACCCAGTGAAGAATACCAATTGCCAGCCAAATGGATTGAAGAACCAGGTTCGATCTGACCAGGGCTCTGCCGGCAGGTTTATGCCTTGAGATAGTCCTATTAGCGGCGCCACACCATCTTGTGCCAAAAGCCATAACACCACAACAAAGCCCATTGCCGCCCATTTTCCGGCAAGCTTTTTGATGCCCATAACAATGGGTATTAGGCCCAAAATTACGATATACATCGGCAGAATATCAAACAGGTTTGGTACCCAGGTCAGTGTCATAATGCCGGCAAAATTATCCCACGCTGGACTGCCGTTTATTGTCTTGAAAATATGAATTACATTGAGACGCCCAACATAATCCCAGGTTTCTTTGCCATCACCAACACAAAACCTATCAGCATTATAGGCGCAAAGATCACCGGTTGCTGCCAGGTTGGTTTGCCAAACTACGAGTAATAGCGTGACGAAAAACAGCCCGATGTGAGCCCAATAAACTTGCCACATTCGGTGGATAATGCGCATTGCGCCCATAAGCCAACCTGTCTGTTCAAACAGTTTCCCAAAAGCAATTGCCGAGGCCATACCGGAACAGAATACGAAAATTTCAGTGGCGTCCGAAAACCCAAAACGGGCTGGAATATATAGAGTGAACCAGTTTCCTGGCATGTGCGCCATGAAAATGATGAACATGCCAATGCCGCGAAAGAAATCGAGGCGGGGATCTCGTTTTCTAGGAACTGGCGTTGAGGTGGTATCGGTTTGGTTCACGGTTTAATGCCCATAAGCCTTGAATGGAAACAAGGGTAAGAATCTATCAGTCTGGGGAGCTAATATCAGGCTATATTCTTTGCGGCAACACCTGCAATTTGTGGTGCGCCACTTCGGGAACCAGATTTAATCGCTCTCCAGCGACTCTCTGAATAACTGTCCTTATATCCACGATGCAAATCACGTTCTTGTAGGAGTGATTTTGCCTGTGTGGTTAATCCACCACGAAGGGCTGATTCTATGGCCAATCGCTCAAACACATCTCTTTGTGCATGGCTGCCACCAATTTCCTGAAGGGTTGGACGCGCTTTGGATAAGCAATCGTGTGCCAGTGCAAAGTTTTGGTCTCTAAATGCTTCAAGACCCGTTGCGGCAAGAACACCGGGCTTGTGTATGATGCTCGCGAGCTCGTTATGGTGGCCGGTTTCGGCTGATTGCATGTTTTGAAGTGGCTGCGTTGCGGGCTTTTCATCGAAGTTGCCACAAAATGCCATCATGTAGTGGAGGTCAGCAAAGGCAACACAATTGTCATCTGTGCGAGCGGCGGATAAATCGGATAGTTCCTGCCAGCGATCACCAACATCTACACCTTCAAACTCTAGGCGAAGCAGAACAGAAGTTGCGTTCGATATATCACGATAGTCGTCTGTCTTGTCTTTGCGAATGTCTTCATCATAAAGCTCCAATACTTTGTCGTAGTTTCCAAGATCTAAGTGCATTAATGCGATGTGCCACCAAACGTGGTAGCGAAAATTGTTGCAATGTTGCCAAGCGGCTTGTTTTCCATCAATCCATTCAAGGCCTTCTTTTGCGCGGCCCGTCATGTCAAAAATGTGGGCAATAGCGTGCAAACCCCATGCATCATCGGGGGCTAATTCCAATGCGCGACGGCCTTGCTTTTCCGCCTTTATGTATTCACCCGTTTCTTCAAGCGTGAAAGCATAACAGCCGTTAAAGTAGCCTTCTGCTGTGTGCCCAAAATAAGCCTCAGTAAGATTTTCCAGCAAATTCCGCATGCCATGTGAATCGCCAAGCATGAACATAATTGCGTGGCTTAGTTTCATGGCCAGTGCATCATGAGGCCATTTTGCCAAGACGGATTCCATTTCCAAAATTGCCTTACGCAGGCTGCCTTCGAGCCAAGCGCCGAGAGCGTTTATGAAATGACGTTCGCGTTCTGAGACCGGATTTTGTTTGTCACTCGCTTTTGCCGCTGCGAAGGCTTCTGTTGCAACTTCATTGAGTTCCTTGCGACCTAAAAGAAGGCTGAACAGTCCTTTGCAAGAGTGCGCCAATGCAAATTCAGGTTTGAATTCCAATGTCTCACCAAGTGTAATGCCGGTTGAAGCGGAATGGGCCAAAAACCCGTGAAGTGTCTTGTTCCAAGCTTGTAATGCATTTTCATTTGCAAGGGTGACATCACATCCATAGATATCTTGCTTCAATGTACTACGCTCCAACTTAGCCTTCGGGCATTACCTGCCAACAGAATGTGACATATTCAAGATATTTGAATATGATATTTTGATTTTCTTGAGAAGTAACATCTTGTTGCAAGTGTTCAAACAAACGTGAGCCAAGGTGTATTGCTGTTCACCATTGTATGATTACGCACAGTACTAGACTCTTGATCTGAATGCGTTGGTGAGTTTAGGTTTTGAACGCT
>JAALLB010000098.1 GCA_011087745.1 Hyphomicrobiales bacterium
ACATGGAAAGACCCATCCGGTCACCTTCAGCAAAGATGTGTGCATGCGGTAGCCTTCAGTTCTGGTGTCTACATGGACAAATCCGCTATTATAGATGCTTGCACCACCCAAGTATGGCTTTTTTTCGGTATAGTTAAGCCACCAGCGTTTGATTTTCTGTAACGAGACGCCTTTAATTCGCACATCTGCAGCTCTGCATCCTTTGTGGTATTTGTGCCAGGAATTTGGTTTGCCTTTTTTGTCCGCGCGTGTACGACAGTTTTGATGCGCCTTTGAGTTTGCAATGATAACAGGACCAAGTGCTCTGGATAGGTCGCAGAGACCCTGTTTCAGGGTTGGGTGGCTGCCTTTCCAGTTTAAACCAGAAACTTGGCATTTTGTAGTAGCTTCTGCTTTTTTGGTTGGCATAACAGTGGTAAAGAGTATCGTCGCAACAACACACGAAAATAGCACAAAATAACGTTTTTTCATTGTTTTTTATCCAGTTCTTACAATGAGAAATAGCTAAGTATTCATTGCGAGTAAGTGGTACTATTTTTGTTTGATTTCAAGAGTGCTTGTTCAAACCTGATGTTAGTTGCGTACATTGGAATATTAAGTAGATGACATATTGCGCCAAATTGCGCCAGAGGGTGCCGCATAGGGACGGGCTGGTTTTTGTTACTGTCTTAAATATTAGAGCCAATATATAGTATCAGGACAATTCTTAAGGATTTGATGATGAGCGTAGAAGAAACAAGTGACGCAGCTCCAGCACGTGGTGGTCGACGAGGGCGAGGCGGCGGTGGCGGTGCTGCGGGTAGAAGACAAGCACGTGGCGGTCTCAACCTAACCTCACTTCCATATATTCACCGACAGATCGAGCCGACCGATATTTTGAGTCTTGAGGCGATAGAGATCATTGAAAATAACGCAGACATTCTGATGGAAGAAGTCGGTGTAATTTATTCCGAGGACGAAGAAGCGTTGCAGATGTGGAAAGATGCGGGTGCGGACGTCCAAGGTGAGCGTGTACATTTTCCGAAGGGTCTGTGCCGTGAGTTGATGAAAACAGCTCCTGCTACATTTACTCAGCATGCGCGTAATCCAGAGCGTAATGTGGAGATTGGTGGTAAATCGACTGTATTTGCACCTGTTTATGGCCCTCCGTTTGTACGCGACCTTGATGACGAACGCCGTTATGCAACAATTGAAGATTTTCAAAATTTTGTGAAACTTGCTTATATGGCACCGGCCATGCACCACTCAGGTGGGACTGTGTGTGAGCCTTGTGATGTGGCTGTGAACAAGCGTCATTTGGATATGCTTTACGCGCATATTAAATATTCAGACAAACCATTTATGGGATCTGTTACAGCGCCAGAGCGTGCTGAAGATACTGTTGAGATGGTGAGGATATTGTTTGGCGAAGAGTTTGTTGACCAAAATTGTGTTTTGGTCAGTCTGATCAACTGTAATTCTCCGATGACACTTGATGGAACAATGCTAGGTGCTTTGAAGGTTTATGCACGTGCTAATCAGGCCTCAATCGTATCTCCATTTATTGTGGGTGGTGCGATGTCACCAGTAACAGTTGCTGGGACCCTAGCTCAGGTTCTTTGTGAGGCCACGTCAGCTGTTGCATTCTCACAGCTTTGCCGTCCGGGATCATCAGTGATTATGGGAACGTTTGCAACTTCAATTTCCATGCAAACAGGCGCACCATCGTTCGGTACGCCTGAGCCTGCGCAAGTATTGATGGGTGCGGCACAATTTGCTCGCCGATATAATCTTCCATTCCGTTCTGGCGGGTCGCTTACAGGTGCAAAGGTTGCTGATGCGCAAGCTGCATACGATAGTGCGAACACACTTTGGCCTGCTATGGCGGGCGGTGTGAACTTCATGCTGCACTCTGCAGGTTGGTTAGAAGGCGGTCTGGTATCTTCTTATGACAAGTTCATTATGGACTGCGATCAACTTGCAGCTCAGCAAAAAATGGCAGCCGGTGTTGATATGAGTGAAAACGGTCAGGCAATGTCTGCTATTCGTGAAGTTGGATCTGGTAGTCATTATCTTGGTTGCGAGCACACTCAAGCCAACTTTGAAACTGCGTTCTTTGCTTCTACTGTTGCTGACAATAATTCATTTGAGCAGTGGGAAGTTGAAGGTTGCCTTCGCAATGAACAACGCGCCAACAAGACGGCACGCACCTGGTTGGAAAATTATCAAGCACCGTCACTTGATCCTGAAATAGATTCAAAGCTCAAGGCTTTTATTGAAGCTAAAAAGGATTCAATGCCTGACGCGTTTACTTGAACGCAGAGTGCATCTCTGGAAGGACGTACCAGAGAGGTTGTGGGCAATACCATTGTTCATAATACTTGGAGGCTAGATGCTGATGGCAAAGTCTCCAAATAGCTTTGTTGATTTGCCATTCGCTCTGTCTCAGCACGGACTTTTGTGTTTTGGTGGGCTTGAACTAACCAAAAATGAGTGTGCCACGGGATGCGAAGCTTTTGCTGGGCGCAAAACTTTGCTCATTGATAATGCCGGGGCGGATATGTGGCGTATTTTCTCTAAATCTGTTGAATATGCGGATGGTAATCGGGATCCAATGAACCGTTGGACGCAACTAGTGCTTGATGAAATAGCTCAAGACTTACAGTGCGATGTATTTTATCCATTTGACGCCCCATATTGGCCATTTCAAAAACTAGCCAGCAAAGCTGCTGGAATTCAGTTCTCACCGCTTAGGATTTCGATTCATCCAGAATATGGCTATGGCATGCGTTCAGAGGAATGTTTGTGTTTGACGACGGGCATGAATATGTGAGTCAAATCAACGCACTAATTGCCGGTGTTAAGAAGTTGAATCACCCTTGTGAAAGTTGCGAAGAAAAGCCGTGTTTAAGTGCTTGCCCCGTTGGCGCATTTTCAGGTGAGCGGCTGGATGTGGAATCATGCTTTTCACATTTAGACGGGCATTCTGAACCTGCATGCATGTCGCTTGGTTGCCAAGCCAGAGTTGCATGCCCGATAGCAAGTGATCGTCAAAATGACATCGCTCAAATACAATTTCACATGAAGTCATATCGAGGATATATAGCTTCAATTATCCGCGTTTGCGGCTTTTTCTGGTTCGTCCACTATTTGGATCGTTCGCAGCAGCGGGTCTGTTGACGAGAGCGCCAATTCTTGTTTCGATTGTTTTGATATCGGGCCGTGTCCCAGCTCTATGAGTATCAATTGCTTTGCGCATTTCTGCCAAGTGCTCACATGACGTGCCGCAGCACCCGCCAATAATCTTGGTGCCTGAATCCATTGCAAGCTTTGTATAGTCATGCATCAATTCGGGGGTTCCCGTGTAGACAACCTCATCGCCCTGAATTTGAGGAATTCCGCAATTTGCTTTGGCGACGATGACTGTTTCCGGATTTGCTTGTGTCATATCAAGAACCGAAGATAACAAGTCTGATGCACCAACACCACAATTTGCACCAATGGCCAACGGTTTTTCATCTTCCTGGATAACTTTATGGAAGTCAGCAGGGAGCATACCCATCATGGTTCTTCCGGCTGTATCAAATGATGCAGTGATTATATACGGCAGGCCTGTAGCTATTGCAGCCTTTGCAGCAGCCTGCATTTCCTCAGGTTCTGACATGGTTTCAATCCATAATACATCTACTCCGCCGTCTTTTAAGCCAGCCATTTGTTCGATGAAAGCTTCTACTGCGCCATCAAATGTGAGTTCACCAAGTGGAGCCAATAATTCACCTGTTGGGCCAACAGAGCCAGCAACAATAATTTTTCGCTCAACCGTTGCTGCAACTTCATTTGCTATTTCTGCAGCTGCTTTGTTGAGTTCATGAACTCTTCCATCCGCTTCATGCAGTTTTAGTCGGTGGCGTGTTCCGCCAAATGAATTGGTCAATATAATATCCGAGCCTGCATCAACAAACCCCTGGTGAAGTTTCATAATGTTTTCTGGTTTATCAATGTTCCAAAGTTCTGGGGCTCCACCAGCTTCAAGACCCATGCCAAAGAGTGTCGTGCCTGTTGCGCCATCGGCGAGAAGTATTCCTTTTTCTTCTATTAATGCAGACAGAGCGTTGTTCATTTGGGAGAACTTTCAATTATATTACGATATAAACATTATATTATATGATTTTGAGTATTTTGGAAAGTAAAAAATTGTTTGTTTTCTAATTTGAACAGCAATTAGGAACGTATTTTTTATTTGGGCGCAAAAACCTTTCAAAAAAGTACAATCTTAATAATAAGGTAACTGAATTCTAACTCCCTGTTTACGATATTTGCCTATGTTCAATTCAAGCGAGTTATTTCTCGCAAAGATATCCGGATCAGGTTTTGCGTACCGGTCATATCATTTCGCAGCGTTTGTGCGATATATAGTTATAAAAAGGCAGTTGCTTCTTGCAGCTGCCTTTTTGTGTTTCGTTCTTTAGAAAATAAATATTGTTGAGTGTGAATAAGTTACCTTTGGTAATCCTTTCTCATTGTGTTACTGAGAAAATGTATTTTTACCAATACAGACCTAGGGCAGGCTTCATGTATTTATCCTTTGAGAATTTCATAAACGTATTAGATGCTGGCGATAACGAAGTTATTCAACTATCGCAGAAGGACCCAAGGGTTGCCATTGGGATTCTTTTATATAGCGCTGTTCATGCTGATGGACGGGTAAGGCAGGCTGAAACTGACCTTTATCGCCATCTGTTAGAGAGCTATTTAAACGTATCAGAAGATGAATTCCTGATGTTTGAAGATATTGTTTCAGAAACTTGTAATAAGCCGGACAGCATTAATTCAATTATCGAGATTATCCGGCAAATGCCTGAAAGCAAACGACGTGAAGTTTTGACCTTGATGAAAGATATCTCATTGAGCGACAAGCAATTTCACGAGTTTGAAGTTAATTTAGTTGCAAAAATTGCAGAGTTGCTTGGATTGGATGATTACTAGAATTTAAATTTTAATATTGTCGATCAAGCGAACACCACCAAGCCATGCCGCTGCAAAGAGGCGGCAATCATCGCTGAGTTTTTCCATCAACACCATCGTTTTCCCACATCGAACTTCGAAGTATTCCACTTTGAAGTTTCCTTCTGCTTCAAGAGATTTCCAGGCTGCTTCACATGCAGTATTAATTGTCATGCCGTTACGGGTGTTTGACTTAACCTCTTGCATAGCTTCCTGCAGTTTGGGAGCCAAACGCCTGTCATCCTCGCTTAAACGTGCATTTCTAGATGACATTGCAAGGCCATCTTTTTCTCTAACCGTTGCAGTCGGAATGATCTTGATGGGGATGTTTAGGTCTTCAACCAACCGTGAAATGATGAAGAGTTGTTGGAAGTCTTTCTCTCCAAAACAAGCGAAATCAGCACCAACTTGCAAAAATAGTTTGGTGACGACTGTTGCGACGCCGCCAAAATGTCCGGGCCTATGAGCATCACACAATATATTGACCCCGGCAGTTACTTTTACATCAGTTGCAAACTCTTGCGGGTACATCTCATCGACTGAGGGAATAAAAGCAGTATCGGCACCTTCAGCAGCAATGCTCTCCAGGTCCGCGTCTTCATCACTCGGATAGGTTTTCAAATCATCTGGGTTGTTGAATTGCTTTGGGTTTATAAAAATAGAGACAACAACAAAATCTGCAACTTCCTTTGCTTTTGTTATCAAGCTTAGGTGTCCTTCGTGAAGCCCACCCATAGTTGGGACCAAAGCAACTGTTTTGCCGCGTTTTTTTTGTTCAGCAACACGCTTACGAATGCCATCAACCGTCCGAATTATTTCTAAATTCATGTAAGTTTACTCTTCGCCAGCGTAATCATAAACATGATCAGGTGTCGGGAATTGACGTCTTTTTACTTCGTCTGCATATACCTTGGCCATCTCTTGAACTTGTTCTCCAAGATTAGCAAAACGTTTGACAAATTTCGGCTTGAAGTCTGTAAACATGCCCAGCATGTCGTCGATTACAAGAATTTGTCCGTCACAGTAAACCGACGCGCCAATCCCGACGGTTGGAATTGTTAGCTCTTTTGTAACTTTACGTGCCAGAGGGTCTGGCATTTTCTCGCACACTACAGAAAATGCACCCGCTTCTTGCGCTGCAATCGCATCTTTCATGATGCGGCCTGAGTCATTACCCTTGCCTTGGGTTTTATATCCGCCAAAAACATTGATAGACTGAGGTGTTAGACCAATGTGAGCCATAACCGGGATGCCTCTGTCCACCAGGTAACGGATTGTTTCCGCCATTACTACGCCACCTTCAAGCTTAACCGCTCCACATTCTGTTTCGCGCATTAAAATTGCCGCATTTTCGAAGGCTTGTTCTTTGCTTTTTTCATAAGATCCAAATGGCATATCTAATACAAGGAGCGGTCGCTTTAAGCCACGACGTACAGCTTTGCCATGGAGCACCATCATATCCATGGTAACACCAAGTGTGTTTGGCATTCCGTGCATCACCATGCCAACACTATCGCCGACCAGGACCAGATCAGTGTGCTCATCGATCATGCGAGCAATAGGGGTAGTGTATGCTGTTAAGCAAACAATCGGACTATTGCCTTTCATTTCTGAAATATCGGGAGGGGTGAGAGCTTTTATCTTTGTAGTGACGCTCATGGGGTTCCTCGTGAAACAAGTCTGTGAACTAATTCAGATGTAAAGTAGGTTGCTCAGACATACAAGGACTGATGGTACTATCTTCTGAATTTCGCGCTAAAGATTTTATTTTATACTCCGAGTCCTTGAAAATCTGATTATTTGGGGTTGACGTTTCAGGCT
>JAALLB010000099.1 GCA_011087745.1 Hyphomicrobiales bacterium
CCGATTCAAATTGTCGCAACCCTAAATGACAAAGCCAGTAGCTGGGTAGTTACGATTATTCTTCAATCAATTCATCTGGATAAACGCCCCAAACATTGTCTTTGCTGACATAGCCATCTTTCTTGCCGAGCGTTAGATGGCAGAATTTCTCTGCACAATAATCAATGTTACCAACAACACCGGGTTCTATGCGCGCAAGCGTTGATGAAGCAGGATCAGGTTTTGATTTCAGACTTGCCATGCCCTTTGTTTTGTCAGACTCCCACGGATTGATGATAGCGGTCCGCTTGCCTGACAAAAGGGAATGCAACATCCAGCCTTCATTTCCTTCAGCGTCCCTGACTTTACGCCAATTATCAAATTCTTGAATAATTTCCATTGGAAGGCCTTTTCTAACGTAAAGCCATTCTACTTGGTATTTTGCACCCGGACCGACCCGCATATTCGCTTTGGCGGACTTGAGGCTTACGAAACGCGGTACAGGCAAACCAGTTTTCCCGGTTGTGGATTGAGCTTCTGCGAGTTTTATCGAGATAGGCAACGTTAGAAAACTGAGCGCTATTGCCCCCAAGAGTGATTTTGAAAATAATTTAGACAATCCCATCTAATTTTCTCCTAATATGCCTTCTTAACGAAATTCTTGCTTTAGTGTTGCCAGTCTGGCCTTATAAATATATCAAATACCTTGGTATTCGAAGACGGTTAATACCGCGTCAACATTTGGCTTTATGTCATAATCGGAATTGAAAAATGAGCAAAAAAAAACCTGTCGTCATTGTAACACGAAAATTGCCAGATTCCGTTGAGACACGGATGCGGGAGCTTTTTACTACAACGCTCAATCTTGGAGATAACGAGCTAAGCCAGGAGCAATTGATTGAGGCAGTTCAAAAAGCTGATGTGCTTGTTCCAACTGTAACCGATACTATTGATTCAGAATTAATCGAACATGCTGGACCACAGCTTAAATTGATCGCCAATTTTGGTAATGGTGTTGATAATATCGATGTAGCAGCCGCAGCCAAAAAAGGCATAACGGTTACCAACACGCCGAATGTTTTGACAGAAGATACAGCAGACATGGCAATAGGCTTAATGATTGCGGTTTCAAGACGCTTTGTTGAAGGCGCGCAAGGGCATTTGGACTATCAATTCATTATCATAACCGTAATCCGGTTGGTGGCGGTGTAGAAGATGAGCTGGAAGCGACCTATTGGGATAGTCTTGATCAGATGTTGCCACGCGTTGATTTTCTTTCAATCAACTGTCCTTAATACAGATGAAACCTACCGCATTTTGTCGGAAGAACGCTTGGCGCTGATGCAGCCTGGATCAATCATAATTAATACGGCGCGCGGCGAAATGATCGATGAGAAGGCACTAATTCTGGCGATATCGCATGGAAAAATTGCAGGCGCAGGACTTGATGTATTTGAAAATGAACCAGCTGTTAGCGATGATCTGATGAAGCTGGTCAAAAAGGGTAAGGTAGTTGTCCTGCCACATATGGGTTCTGCTACAAAAGAGGGCCGTGTTGAGATGGGTGATCGTGTTCTGATCAACATCAGAACCTGGGTTGATAGCCACCGTCCGCCAGACCGTGTTTTGCCAAATGAAGCTTAAATTGAAAGTAGATTTATGAAAGCCATAACATTTGGCTCAGCAATGATTGATATCATTACAGTTATCAGCTCGCAGTCGATTGAACAGATTTCCTTATCCAATTCTGACCAGCAATTTTTATTGGTTGAACCAGGCCGTAAAGTTGAAGCAGAAACCATCACTCGCCATATCGGAGGAGGTGCTCTTAATACCGGTATTTGTTTAACGAGACTTGGTTGTTCGGTAAGCCCAATTGTAAAGATGGGTAAAGATGTTCCGCGAGACTACATCGTCAAAAACTGCATTGATGATGGCTTGAACATGGGAAAAGTTCTGACTGATGAAGCTCAATTAACGGGTTCTGCGGTTATGATTGCAAGCCATGAAAAAAACGCTGCCATTTTTACCCATCGCGGCGCCAACACAACTCTCACGCAGTCTGATTTGGACATGGTTGCTCCTTTGGAGGCTGATATTATCCACGCAGCTCCACTCAGCGGTGCATCAGCAAACATGCTGCCGGCAATATCCCGGATGGCAAAAGAGTCGGGTGCATTTTTCTCGTCAAACCCTGGTATTAGGCAAATATCAACAAGAGCAAACACAGTTCTTTCTGCTGCAAAAAATATGTCCCTAATTTCAATCAATGAAGTTGAGGCAGCAGCATTGGTAACCTGTTTGTCAGCAATTGATCCAAACCTTGATTGGGGAACACCCAATAAGGGTGATCCCGTTATTCATTCCAAGGGTGGCGAAGTTTGCTTGAATAAGTTTTGTGAAGCGCTTTATTCGCATGGCCCCAAAAATGTTCTGATTACCCATGGAGCAGAAGGCGCTTATTTATTTGATGGCCAGACACTGCATCATCAAGATGTAATTAAGACAAAAGTTGCTGGAACTGCTGGTGCAGGAGACTCGTTTGTCTCAACACTTGCCTGGGGATTGAAATCAAGTGACAGTGCAAAACAAGCACTCCTTCAAGCAGCCTACAATGCTTCTTCTGTTGTTTCTTTTGTAAATACAACGGATGGATTATTGTATGCAGAGGAATTAAAAAAGCGAGCTTCCTAAACGCCCGTTGAGCCAAACCCACCTGTCCCTCGATCAGTTTCGCTGGCCAGCGAGCCTTCGCTAATCCCAACTTGTATTATCGGCGCAATTACCATTTGGGCAATGCGCATGTCGCGCTTTATCTTGAAGGTTTTCTCTCCGTGATTGATCAGCAGAACCATTACTTCTCCGCGATAATCTGCATCAATGGTTCCGGGCGTATTAAGGCAGGTAACACCATTCTTGTATGCAAGACCGGAACGCGGCCGAATTTGACCTTCATGGCCTTTTGGAATTTCCATCACCAAACCAGTAGGTACAAGAGCGCGCTTGCCGGTTTTTAGGATAATCGGTTCATTTTCTGGAACAGCAGCACGCAAATCCATGCCGGCAGCATCTTCGCTCTCATAGGATGGAAGTTCCAGGCCATCAGAATGTGGCAAGCGTATGATGTTTAAGGTGCTCATCGCGGGTCGTATGCAAACTCCAGACGATTACCGCCCGGTTCATTGATGAAGAAGTGAACTTTTGGTCCGGCACCTGAAAATTCTGGCGAACATTCAATGTTGATATCCGGCCAATCTTTTATTTTTGCAAATGCATCATTCAAAGCGTCTTCAGTCGGCATTTTAAAGGCTACATGATGCAGTCCTACGTTTGTCTTGCGATCAAATACCTACATGTGCATCCGTTTGAGCCTGCCAGATCGTCAAAACAGATGTGCCATCGGAGATAAACTTTGATGGATAATCCGGTTTTCCGCCAACTTCTTTCCAGCCAAGGCAATCGGTGAAGAACGAAACAGATTTATCCAGATCAGGAACGGTCAGCCCTAGGTGGTCGATGCCAAGTGTTAATGCAGTCATGATATGCTCCAAGTTTCAATTCAGTATAAGTGCGGTGTGTTTGATGTGAACTAAACTTCGAGAGTTTCCACGGAGAAATGTTCGATGATTTCATCTACCAGTCTTCTTGCTACGTCAGTCTTGTTCATTTGCGGCCAGTCTTCAACACCTGATTTGCTTATGAGCTTCACAGTATTTTGTTCCCCGCCCATAACGCCACCTTCAGGTGACACATCATTGGCAATAATCCAGTCGGCATTCTTGCGTTTTAGTTTGGCTTGCGCATGCTTTTCTAGGTTTTCAGTTTCAGCTGCAAAGCCGATCAGCAATGAAGGACGCTTCTTGTGATGTCCTAGTGTTTTCAAAATGTCCGGATTTTCTGTGAGTTTGAGCGAAGAAGGACCCTTGCCATCTTCCTTCTTCATTTTCTCATCTGCTTCATCGACGGATCGCCAATCTGCAACTGCAGCAACCATTACGGCAATATCTGCAGGAAGAGCAGTTTCGACGGCTTTTTGCATTTCGCGGGCTGTTTGTACGTGTATGGTTTCCGGGTGTTTAGGGTCTGGAATAGTAACTGGCCCAGAAACCAAAATTACCTCAGCACCTGCTCTCCCCAGTGCTTCAGCAATCGCATGGCCTTGTTTGCCTGATGATCGATTTGCAATATATCTAACTGGGTCAATTGGTTCATGGGTTGGGCCAGACGTAACAATGGCTCGTTTTCCAAAAAGAGGCTTAGGCTCACTATCAGGAACGAGTAAATGACCAATTGCACTGACAATTTCCATTGGCTCAGCCATTCGCCCAAATCCAGCTTCACCGCTTTCAGCCATCTCTCCTGTATTGGGGCCAATAAATTGAATACCGTCAGAATCAAGCGTCTTGATATTGCGCTGGGTTGCGGGATGCATCCACATTTGAGGGTTCATGGCAGGGGCAATAAGCACAGGTTTGTCTGTTGCCATCAAAACGGTAGATGCCAAATTATCAGCATGACCTTGTGCCATTTTAGCCATTAGATCTGCAGTTGCAGGTGCAACAACAATGAGATCTGCTTCACGCGACAGCCTGATATGTCCAATGTCATGTTCATCATCACGGTCAAAAATTTCAGAAAAAACCTTGTCATTGGCAATCGCTGAAACAGACAAGGGCGTTACGAATTCCTGTGCTGCTTTTGTCATCAAAGGCCTGATCGCCGCTCCCCGTTCGCGCAGGCGCCTGATAAGATCAAGGCATTTATAGGCCGCAATACCACCTCCGATTATCAGCAATATGCGTTTATCGGTTAAGTCAGTTGAATCCAAAATTTCATCCTGCACTCGTGGAAGAATACGGGTATGTGAAGTATACTCTGAATCAGGCGTATCTCTTGTATCTCCAAGCAAAAGCCGGGCCTCTTCTTCCATGGAGCGCCCATTTTTTGCCGCCCGCTCACGAAGTGCCTGTTTGGTGTTTTCATCCAAATTTCGTACTGTTATACTAGCCATAAGTTACTCAATATGATTTCATTGATATAATATATAGAAATTTTTTGATTGCATTGCAATCACTTAAAATGCCTTGTAATAGTCTCATTTTAAGTGTAGTGCGTACGTACCGATATTTTGCTGAACTATTGACTAGTTTTGCGCACCTCAGAATTGAACTGCGCCTACCACGATTTCTTCCCAAAATTGACGACACAAGATACTTGGACTCAATACCGAGTTTAAGGTCTCATTTGAAAGGTACTTACCGTGACTAATGGCACAGTAAAATTTTATAACGACCAAAAAGGTTTTGGTTTCATTCAACCTGAAGACGGCGGAACAGACGTATTCGTACATGCTACAGCTCTAGAACGTGCTGGCATGTCTGGTCTTTCTGAAGGTCAAAAAGTTGCATTCACAACAGCTGTTGATCAGCGTTCAGGCAAAACTGCAGTGGACACAATCCAAGCTGCATAATTCTTTTTGAATTTTCGAGAATATTTAGGGCGGCTTATCCGCCCTTTTTTATTGCCAAAATTTAAGATTAAAAACGCTTGGCCAGTGCACTGCTCGGGAAACAGGTTGGTTGCAAGCCATTCTTTTGTTGCCAATCACCAATAGAGCGTCGCGTTTTAAACCCGGCAAGCCCATCTGCGCCGCCCACATCATAACCCTGTTTAATAAGCACATTCTGCATTTTCATCACATTACCGCGTTTTAAACCGGATACTTTTTTCCAGCCAGCCTGGAAGGGATTGTTTGAAAACTGAATACGATCGGCAACATTTCCCACGAACAGCGCATAAAGATCTGAATTGTTATATTTCTTGATCACATAGAAATTCGGAGTGGCAATGAAAACGGGTCCCGAACGTCCAGCGGGCATAAGGATTGCACCTTTTTTTGATAATTCCTTTGCCGGAAAAGCTTTTCCAGAAATTCGGGTAACACCCGCCTGTGCCCATGCGGAAATCTTCCGCATTTGATCAGGGCCCTCCAAAGCGCAGGAAATAGTGTTTGGGATTCGTGCTTCAAATCCCCAGTCACGTCCTGTTTGCCAGCCGTATTTCTTTAGATAATTTGCAATGGATGCCAGTGTGTCACCGGTAGATCCCCAGATATTGCGTTTGCCATCGCCATCAAAATCAACCGCGTATTCAAGATAAGAAGAGGGTAGAAACTGTGGTTGACCCATCGCGCCTGCCCAGGAACTTTTCATCTGCGAGGGAGACGCATAGCTCTTATCGACGATTATCAGAGCAGCCAGGGTTTCTTTGCGGAAAAGTTCTTTGCGTGTCGACATAAATGCTTTGGTCGCCAACACGCGAAATGCGTTATGCGGAATGCTGGCGCGCCCAAAAGCTGATTCCCGGCCCTAAATCGCCAGAAGAATTCTTCCTGGAACACCGTATTTCTTTTCAATACGCTCAAGCAGTCGCTTATGTTTCTTCGCAAGTTTTCTGCCAGAGCTAACGACAGAATTCACATTGTTAGGATTAAAATACCGGGCTGGAGATTTAAACTCGGTTTGAACCTGTTTGCGCTCAGGCTTGGCCTTTGTTCCAGGTGGAACAAGGTCTGGCAACTTCCAGTTCAAGGTGACGCCTTTAAATGCATTTTTGAAATTTCGTTTGGAGACACCATTACGTTTTGCTTCCGGCCAAAGATCATTTTGGAGCCAGGCCTGAAATTGTGCTTCCACCTTTTGGGTGTTTTGAGCATAACCAGGGGTTGAAATCAGTAATGCAAAAACGAGTGATATACCCATCCTACTCCAAAACCCGAATGTTTTGGTGTGATATGATACGAAA